>CAZNCO010000289.1:0-6207 GCA_964571345.1 uncultured Ohtaekwangia sp. | reverse complement strand
TATTAGTACCCTGCGATTTCTCAAGCACATCTGTGAATGCGTTCCGATTTGCCTGTGATCTTGCCGCGAAAAGCCGAGGTGAAGTTTTTCTATTGAATATAGTTGAATTACCTAATCTGCCCAACACATTGTTTGTACCCGTAAAGGCTTATGAAAGTACCTTTCTCAAAGAGCTAAAGATAAAGGCGAATAACAATTTCGAGAAGTTGAAGCAGCAATGGGCGGGAAAAGTGAAGGTTCATTTAACTGTGGATCAGGACTCCGTTGAAAATGGAATCAATAAATTCGTGGCCCGCAAAAGGATTGACCTTGTAGTGATGGGTACCCACGGCTCAAGCGGACTGAGAGAATATGCCATTGGCTCAAATACTGAAAAAGTAGTGCGATCTGCTAAAGTACCCGTAGTTGCAGTCAAAAAATCAAGCCATGCGTTGTCGGTCAGAGATATCATCTTCCCTACCAATTTTGGTCCTGAGCAGAAGAAATTAATTGCACTGGTAAAAACACTTCAATCTTTTTTCAAGGCCAAACTCCACATTTTATTTGTGAACACTCCCGCTAACTTTAATAGGGATATTGCTACTGACCGAAAGCTGAGTGATTTCGCGAAGCAGAATCAACTCAAAAATTTCACGCTCAATATTTATAATGACATTGACGAGGAAAATGGAATCATCAATTTCTCATCCCATTTCAAAAATAAGGTCATCGCTATGTCAACCCATGGAAGAAAAGGCTTGAGTCACCTGTTTAGCGGCAGTATAGCAGAAGACGTTGTTAATCATGTTGACTGCCCGATCTGGACGATTTCAGAATAAGAATTAAATAAATAATAACTCAGCTATAAATCCAGCCTGTTACTTTGGCTGGGAAGAATTCTCGTTCTTCAGCGATTCCATTTTGCGGGCCGGTTGATGTTTATAGCCTCTAGTAAAAAAAACCGGACACTTCAACTCTCTTTTAGTCATTTGAATACATGATTTAAATCAGCTTTAAAATTAAGCTTATACAAGTATTTGAATACTTTTATAAGAAGACTATTTATATATTTACATCGCAATTCAGCACTTAAAAGACAACATCATGAAAAATACAACTGAAAACACCCTGAACGTGACCCTCCTTGAGCCCAGACAAAAACACCCAACCATTTTTGCCCGCTTCGATGACTTAGCGGAAGGCGCAAGTTTGACTATCCTGAACGATCACGATCCCAAACCGCTCTACTATCAAATGCTTGGCGAACGAGGAAATATTTTTAGTTGGGAATACCTGGAGCAAGGCCCCGAATGGTGGAGAGTAAAAATCTCCAAACTCCTGCCCGGTGAAAATGAAGAAACGCTTGGACAAATTGCTGCCAAAGATTTACGCAAAGCACAGGTATTCAAAAAATATGGATTAGATTTTTGCTGCGGTGGAAAGAAGACGGTAAAAGAAGCCTGTGCTGAAAAGGGTCTTGACGTGGCGCAAGTAGAACATGAATTACAACAGGCTGACAGAATTCCCGCTTCCCGTCCACTACCGTACAAAGATTGGTCTTTGGATTTTCTTGCTGATTACATTGTGAATACACATCACAGTTATGTCAGAAAAAACCTGCCAGACATAAAGGCTTACGCAGAAAAGGTATTGAAGGTCCATGGTGACCGACATGCCGAACTGCTACAGGTCTATCAATTGGTAAATGAAATTTATGATGAGCTGACAGCGCACATGGTGAAAGAGGAAAAGGTGCTGTTTCCATATATTAAGGAATTGGTAAATACAAAAGAGCTGCACAAGCCTCACTTTGGAACCGTAAAAAATCCAATCAATATGATGGAAATGGAGCACGAATTAGTTGGCAAAAACCTGGAGCATATAAGAACGCTCACCCTTAACCATCTATTACCAGAAGATGCATGCGCCAGTTACGGTTTGTTATACCGAATGTTGGATGAATTTGAAGAAGATTTGCATGTGCATATTCATCTGGAAAATAACATCTTGTTTCCAAAAGCAATTGAATTGGAAAATAGTCTTAGGAAATCCGAATAGTTGTCATGTCCAGGGATCAATTTTACGTTGTATGATCACAATTAACGCTAATACCAAAATTGCCATGTTACTGAAAGACCATCCGGGCGCGCTGGATGCGATTATCAGCATTTCGCCAAAGTTTAACAAGCTGCGAAATCCTTTATTGCGAAAATTGATGGCCTCACGCACGTCCATTGCAATGGCGAGCAGAATAGGAAAGTGTTCGGTGAATGATTTCTTTGAAAAACTTCAACCCCTAGGTTTTTCAATAGACGCCAAAACGGAAGAAATAACGCGCAATCAAGAACAAAACGTTCCGGCCTTTATGAAACAGGCGACCAAAGAAAACATTACCGAACTTAATGTCCGTCCGGTTATTGAAACCGGAAAAGATCCTCTGAGTTTGATTATAGCAAAAGTCAAACCGCTACAGCCCGGACAAATTTTAAAACTCATTAACACTTTCGAGCCCGCGCCACTGGTGCAGCTTTTAGGAAAACAAGGTTTTGAAGCGCACACGGAAATGATACATGATGACCTCGTGCATACCTATTTCTACAAAACAAAAGAAGTATCGATCAAAGAACCAAATACTAACGATGCATCAGAAGATTGGGAAGAAACACTCCATCAATTTGAAGGGAATACAATAATAATTGATGTAAGAGAACTGGAAATGCCCTTGCCGATGTTAACCATTTTAGAAGAGTTAGATAGACTGCCGACTGACAAAGCCTTGTACGTATATCACAAACGCGTTCCCATCTTCCTGATTCCTGAACTGACAGAACGAAAATACAATTATCGAATTAAAGAAATCAGTGATTCAGAAGTTCACATGCTAATATACAGAGATTAAATGTTTGCACCTGGAACTACATCCACCTCGAAAACTACCTCGCACAAGTTTGTATTACCCTTTTACATCTATGCTGCTCTGTCGTTTCTGGTAGCCACCGTATTTCTTTTTACATCCTCACCCAAGTTTCTCGATCATTATTTTCATCCACATATTCTGGCCATCACTCACATCATGGCATTAGGCTGGGGTACCATGATTATACTGGGTGCAAGTCACCAGCTTGTGCCTGTGTTGACTGAGGGAAAATTGTACAGCAATAAACTTGCTTATACTTCTTTCGTGTTGGCTGTTATTGGCATACCATTACTTGTTTATGGTTTTTTCGTTTTTAATATGGGATGGCCCGCCAAATGGGGTGGCAGGTTTATCGTTTTGTCGATCCTTTCCTACCTTATCAACTTAGGCGTGAGTATCTCAAGAAGTAAGAAGGAAAATGTGCATGCAGCATTTGTTTTCACTTCCATCGTGTGGCTTTTTTTTACAGCTTTCTTTGGTTTGGCATTGGTTTATAATTTCACTTATCCGCTTTTGCCAAATGATTCACTGCACTACCTGCCCTTGCATGTTCACGCTGGCTTAATCGGATGGTTTCTTTTGCTAATCATAGGAGTTGCTTCACGTTTGATTCCCATGTTTTTGATTTCTAAATATTCCAATGTGCGTTTGCTCTGGTGGATTTATGTCCTGGTAAATGCTGCGCTCCTGTTTTACATCTCATTGTTTTATTTTTCGAATGCTACAGAACTAACTTTCATTCCAGGCATCGCATTAATGATGGCTGTTTTATTGTTCATCTATTACTGCTACTCTTCTTACTTGCAACGAATTCGGAGACAGGTGGATGATCAAATCAAACTATCGCTGTTATCCATTGTCATGATTTTATTGCCAATTGTATTACTTCTTATCTTGATCTCTCTTTTGATCACCGCTGGTGGCAAGGAAAAAACCCTGGTGCTGGCCTATGGATTTGCAATTTTGTTTGGGTGGATCACTGCTATTATTCTGGGAATGACTTTCAAGACACTTCCCTTTATTGTCTGGAATAAGGAATATCACTTTCGCACGGGTAGCGCCAAAAGTCCAAGTCCTAAAGATTTATTCAGCAATAGTCTTTTCAAGGCCATGGGCATTTCTTACCTCCTGGGATTTTTATCTTTTGTGTCAGGAATATTGCTACATCAAGCCTTGTTGCTGAAGGCAGGATCGTTCTCATTAATCATCGCAGCATTGTTGTACACCTGGAATGTTTTTAAAGTAGTAAATCATAAACCACACATGGTATGAATGTAATTTCGAACGACACTGTCAGAAGCGCGACCGCCCTGGACGCCCTGCAAAATGTATATGACCCTGAAATTGGCTTGGATGTGGTAAACTTAGGATTGATCTATCAGTTGAACTTTGACGATGACCAGCGTAAGTTGAGCGTAACAATGACCTTAACTACACAGTTTTGCCCGATGGGAGAATCGATTATTGATGAAGTTCACAACGCACTGGTGGCGTCCTTCGAAAACTACTCAGTAGAAATTACACTAACTTTCGAACCAGCCTGGCGCCACCAAATGATTTCGGATGAAGGACGTATATTTTTGAATAAATAAATTATGCTAAGCGTAACGTGTAAAGCTTCCATTAAAGCGGTAGTGTTTCTCGCCTCCAGATTTGATGCAAATGAAAAATCGAGCATTAAAGAAATTGCTGAATTTATCAATGAGAATGAACATACCGTTGGCAAACTGCTTCAAAAACTTGTAAAGAAACAAATCATCAATAGCGCAAAAGGCCCAAGCGGTGGATTTTACATTACTTCAAAGCAAAAAGTCCAGCCTATCATAAACATTATTGAAGCCATTGATGGTAAAGAAGTATTCAAGCAGTGCGGGTTAGGCTTCAGTAAATGTTCTGAAAAACACCCCTGCCCTTTTCACGAAGACTTCAAGCCGATACGCGAGCAGTTCAAAAAGAAATGTGAGGAAAAAAACATTAACGAGTTCTACCAAAGAATTGACGATGGATTAGCTTTTCTTGCCGGCTAAACAGGCATTCCGTTTTGTCTCAAACTTTTTTAAGTTTATTATGTGAGCCATCACAATAAGGTTGCAGCTTCGTTTCCTTGCACATGCAAAGCCAAACTTTTCTCCGGATGGACACCGTAAATTCCTTGGGGCTTTTACCCGTTCCTATGTGTGACTGCTTATCGCAGAAGGGCTGGTTTTTAGATCTACCGCATTGACACCAGGAATATGTTTTACCTGGCTCTAATTCCATTTCTACCGGGCCTCCCGTACTTGACGTTCTCTCGTGCAACATCTGTTCAAGAATTTAATGTTAGAGTTGAATATTACGAAAACGTTACACCTTCTCAAAAGAAAAAATCAATGTCTTTCTCAAATTCAAAAGTCATCCCCTAAATAATGCAGAGCCTAACGCAAGGATGTTGTTGATGTTAGTCATGACAAAAATCATTTAAAACAGTGATCAATTTTATCTTTTGAAATCTTCAAATACGCGTGATTTGCTATCGTATGAGTGACAAAGTTATTTTGCTTATTGAAGAAGATGTAATACTGGCTGAAAACATAGCACAAATACTTATCGGCTTTTGCGTCATGGTGGCTACCGACAATAGAATGGCGCAAGACTTAGCCGGCACCATTCAGCCAGGTCTTATCATTTGCGACAACAAAACACGCGACCATGACGGGTGCCATCTGCTGAAGAGCCTGGGAACAATATTAAACTTGTCGCAGATTCCCATCATCGTTCTTACTCCTTTTGTTGAATCAAAACCAGCCATTCCGAACGGAGACTATTTGTTTGTATATTTTATAAACAAACCCTTTGAACCCAACGACTTACTGCAAGCTGTCCAGCGTCATTTTCCTTGACACAAAGAGATCACATCATGAGTTCTTCAATCGCTTCAAAACATCCTCGCACGCCTGTTTGAAATCTGTCAGAAGGGGCAAATTAACTTGATTTAAACTCTGGGAAAGATGAATCTTGATTCTTTCAATTAAATCATTTAAAGGCGCATCGTCCACAATACTTAGAGTTGTTTTGCATTTGTGCACTATTGATCCAAACTCACCCTTCTCATTCGCAAGTATTGCACGTTCGGCTGCCAGATTCAGTTCAATCAAATTCTTTTCTAGCAGCATTTTAAATTCAGCCTTAAAAACTGGATCTCCTTCAGTGTAAGCATCAAGTTTCGGAAACTCAATTTGGTTTGGGGCATCATTTAATGGCTTGTCTTTTTGTAAAATATATTTCTCAAGCATTGTCCGCAGGTCCGTTGGATTAAAGGGCTTAGCCAGAAC
>CAZNCO010000288.1:0-6223 GCA_964571345.1 uncultured Ohtaekwangia sp. | reverse complement strand
GCATTATAATACATTGCCTTAATAGCATTCCTGTTGATCAATGGCTGTGTTAACCCACCTGCCAACGAGTACAACATGGATTCCGGTTTACTGATCAGGTACGATGCATTGAATGCTTCAAATCCAATTGCTGCCGAAATATCCAGAGAAGGATAGAAGTTCGCGCGCGCTGACTTTACATCCAACTTTGATGCAGCTAACTCAAGTTCGGCCTGACGAATGTCAGGTCTATTCTGCAAAAGCTGCGAAGGAATTCCAGCAAAAATGCTGTCGGTCGCGAGATCGATAAATTTTTGAGAATTCCTCATGATGGGCTTGGGAAAACGGCCCACCAGGAAATTAATTCTGTTCTCCGTTTCGACAATACTTTGCTGGATGTTGTAAATACGACTCTGATTTTTGAGCACTTCCGCTTCAAACCTACGCACTGCCAATTCAGTAACCCGCGCAGCTGTCTTCTCCAAACGAACTATTTCTAATGCGTTTGTTTGGATCTCGATGTTTTTCTTCAGAAACTCAAGCTGGTTGTCTAACGTCATCAATTCATAATAAGAATTGGCGATCTCAGCAATCAAATGCGTCACGAGAAAATTCTTTCCTTCAGTCGTAGAAAGATATCGAAGCATAGCTGACTTTTTTGCATTTCTAAGCTTTTTCCAGATATCGACTTGCCAAGAAAGATTAGCGGCCAAAAGAAAATCAGGCAGTGGATCCGGAAAGGGTTTTCCCGGGGCAATATAGTCGCTAGCCTCAACCGCACCCTGGCGTGTATAAGTAGCCACTTTATCCACGCCAGCAGCGCCAATTAAGTTCACAAAGGGCAAGTATTCTCCTTTGCGCGCTCTTACTTCATTCTTAGCAATGTTGATTTCCTGCAAAACGATGTTCAATTCCTGGTTGTTTCTAAGAGCAGTATCAATCAGCGCACTCAAGTTTGGATCAGTGAAAAATTTCCTCCACTTAATCCTGGCTGTATTGGTCGTGTCCTGTGAATCTTTAAAGCTTGTTGGTACGGTCTTGTTCTCATTTCTTGGAACCAAAGACGAAGGTACAGTGCAAGCTGTGTAAAGTAAGGAAAGGCAGCAAATCCCTACAAAAATTATATTTCTATCAATGCGCATTGTCGTCACTTTCTTTAGGTTGAGGAAAATCGTCCACGTGATGGACCATGTTTTCGGTTAATGGATCTTTTTCTTCGTCTCTGATGAGTTTCTTGCCTTCTGCCAACTTACCGAAGATGTAATACAAACCTGGCACGATAATAACTCCAAACACTGTTCCGAAGAGCATACCACCAAGTGCAGACGAGCCGATGGTACGATTACCGATGGCACCGGCACCATGTGCAAAAACCAATGGAATCAATCCCGCGATGAAGGCAAAAGATGTCATCAAGATTGGACGGAAGCGAACCTTTGCACCTTCAATAGCTGCCGAGAGAACCGATGCTCCCTGTTGTTGCTTTTGAACAGCAAACTCAACAATCAACACAGCGTTTTTACCCAACAAACCCACCAACATCACTAGTCCCACCTGAGCATAAATGTCATTCGCAAGTCCCATTCCTTTGATCAACAAAAATGAGCCAAAGACCCCTGCCGGTAAAGAGAACACGACCGCCAAGGGGATGATGAAACTTTCATATTGTCCTGCAAGCACGAAATACACGAACACCAACACAATAATGAAGATATAGATCGCCTCGTTTCCTCGTCTTGTTTCGTCATACGAAAGAGCAGCCCAGTCAATATCAAATCCATTAGGTAATTCAGCTGCGGCTACTTCCTGAACGGCCTTGATGGCCTCACCACTACTGAAACCTCTTGCTGGGCCTCCCCGGATGGATGCTGTATTGTACATATTGTAGCGGTTAATCTCATTGGCCCCCTGTTTCTTTTTAATTTTCATAAAAGCAGAAAACGGCACCATATCTCCTCGATCATTTTTCACCCATAGGTTCAAAACATCGGTAGGAAGTTTTCTGTATTCCGGTGCAGCCTGCACAAATACTTTAAAGAAGCGTTGGTACTTGATAAAACCTAGCTCGTAGGTACTACCTACGAAAATTGAAAGCGTGTTCATGGCATTACCAATGGTAACGCCTTTTTGCATTGCCAATTGATTATCTATTTCAATCTCATATTGAGGATAGTTGGCACTGAAGAAGGTAAACAAACCCGTGATCTCTTTACGCTTTCTCAGTTTATCCATAAATTCATTTGTAACTCTTTCCAATTGCAGATAATCACCACTATTGGTTTTGTCGAGCAGCTGTAACGCGTAACCACCTGCTGCACCGAATCCTGGCACTGCTGGCGGATCGAAAAATTCTATTGTTGCTCCAGGAAGAGCTTTGGCTTTTTCTTCCAGTTCATAAATGATTTCGCTCACATTGTGTTTGCGCTCAGACCAAGGTTTCAAGTTAATAAGACAGGTACCTGCATTTGATCCGCGCCCTTCGGTGAGGACTTCATATCCTGCAATGGAAGATACCGACTTGACACCTTCAACTGTATTGATAACTTCTACCAATTTGTTTGACAGGTCGTTTGTTCTTTCCAGTGTTGATCCGGGAGGCGTTTGAACAATCGCATAAAGCATTCCCTGGTCTTCGCTGGGAATAAAACCTGAAGGCAGGCTATTGGAAATCACAAATATTCCAAAAGCAAATAATGCAAATAAACTAACCGTGATAACCCTGCGCTTTGCAATCAGCTGCAATAGCCAAACATATCTTCCGGTAAGTTTTTCAAAGGCTTTGTTAAAGTTATTGATAAATATATTGAGCCATGTTTTCTTTCTTGGTCTTCCATGTGTGTTCCTCAAGATCATCGCACAGAGAACAGGTGTTACTGTTAATGCCACTATACCTGAAAGCACAATAGAAGATGCCATGGTAATAGAGAACTGACGATAGAATGTTCCTACCGGACCTGTCATGAATGACACTGGCACAAATACCGACACCATCAGTAGTGTGATCGCGATAACGGCTCCGCTGATTTCGCCAATTACCTTTTTCACCGCATTGTAAGGGGACAAATGCTCTTCTTCCATCTTGGCGTGGACTGCTTCTACTACCACAATTGCCTCATCAACTACAATACCGATTGCAAGTACAAGGGCAAACAACGTTATCATGTTGATGGTAAGCCCGAAAAGCTGCATGAAGAAAAAGGCACCTGTAAGTGAAATTGGAACAGCCAGTGTAGGTATAAGAGTGGAACGCCAGTCCCCCAGAAACACGAATACTACCAACGCAACCAAAATAAATGCGTCCCGCAAAGTGTGAATCACGTTTTCGATGGATGCGTCCAAGAAATTAGACACATCATAACTAATTTCATATTCCATTCCTGGAGGGAATGTTTTTTTCAGTTCTTCCAGTTTCTCCTTCACTTTTTCAATAACGGCACTGGCATTACTGCCATAAGTCTGCTTTAGCACCATCGCTGCAGATGGGTGGCCATTCATGTTGGAATAGATGTCGTAATACTCGCTTCCTAGCGTAACGGTAGCTATATCTTTCAGCCTTAGAATTTCTCCTTTAGGATTCGCCTTGATCACAATGTTTTCATATTGCTGGGGATCACTAAATCGGTCGCTATATGCCAATACGAATTCTAGTGCCTCAGCACGCTTACTGTCGCCTCTACCAATACGACCAGGTTTACCAATAATACTCTGCTCGCTCATGGCTTCCATTACTTCATCTGGTGAAATTCTATACGCGCGCATTCTGTCAGGATTCAACCAAATACGCATGGCGTACTGCCTACTACCGAGAATCCTAACTTGCCCGATTCCATTAATCCTTTGAAGTTCTGGTACCATGTTAACCCCGGCATAGTTGAACAAGAATTTCATGTTTGCATTCTTGTCTTTGCTATATAGATTAACATACATGAGCATACTTGGGATGACAGGCGTAATGATCAGACCTTCCCGTTGCACCAGAATGGGCAACCTGTTTGTAACCTGCTGCACACGGTTGGAGACTTGAACCAGGGCCTGATTTATATCCGTTCCAGGTTCGAAAATTACCTGTATGTTTGCCTCTCCTGCACTTGTTGCAGCAGAGGTCATATAACGCATACCCCAAGCACCGTTGATTGACTGTTCCAACGGGATAATAACTGATTCGGCTAACGACTTTGCGCTGGCTCCGGGATAGGAAGCAGCCACCATCACCACGGGAGGAGCCACCTCCGGGAACTGTGATGTCGGTAGTGTTGCAATTGCTAACACACCCACAAATAAAATTACGAGTGATGTTACAATAGCAAGAACTGGCCTATGAATGAATTTACTAAACATTTTCTTTTCTCTTTTTTATCTGGATATTTTCGTCACACTATTATTCAACATATACTTTCAAGCGAGGAAGTACTACTTTCGGATCTTCATATTCGAACACTTCCAACTTATCCTGATCTTTCATCTTACGTATTCCTTCCAGTACGATTTTTTCATTTTCCGATAATCCTTCTTTGATCACGTAGAGATCCGGCATTTCTGCTGCAATGAGAATTTCTCTTTGGTGTACCACCTTATCTTTATCTAAAACGAATACATACTTCTTTTCCAAAATCTCGAAAGTGGCCTTTTGAGGAATGAGCAAGGCGTTTTTCAAAGGCACTGTCATTTGCACATTACCGGTTTCACCGTGTCGAAGCAAGCCTTTGGGATTTGGAAAGGTTGCCCTAAAAGCGATGTTTCCTGTTTCGTTATTAAAATCGGCTTCTATCGTTTGAACAATTCCTACTTGGTCGAAGAGCAGATTATTTGCCATCAATAAGTTCACTTTCATTAAGCTATCCTTCTTCAGGTTCATTTTGTAGTTTAGATATTCTGCCTCAGGAACATTAAAATAAACCCACATTTTACTGTTATCGGAAAGAGTAGTAAGCAAGTCTCCTTCATCCAAGAGACTTCCCAATCGAACCTGAAAACGATCCATAATACCACTGAATGGAGCTCTTATTTCAGTGAATCCCAGGTGAACTTGGGCTAAAGACACCTCCGCCTTGGCCTTGTCAAATTTAGCTTTTGCCAAAGCCAATTCGTTTGCAGATACTACATTACTATCAGCAAGTTGTTTTGTATTGAGGTATTCAATCTCGGCAAACTTCGCTTCAGCTTCAGCCTTTTGTAGCTCGGCTTTGTACATCAAAGGCATAATTTGAAACATCAATTGCCCTTGACTCACAAATTTTCCTTCATCAACAAAAATGTTTTGCAGGTAGCCCCTTTCCAAGGCCCGCAACTCTATATGTTGGATCGCCCGTATTTGGCAAACATAATCTCGGATCACCAGCGTATCTATTCTCAGAGGGCTTGTCACCGAAAATTTAAAACCCTCTTCTTTTTCTTCTTCGTGAGATCCGCAGCTTGCCAGGAACATCAATGCACCCAAGCCAATGAACAAAAGAATTCTACTCATAATTATTTTCTCTTTAGAACAATACATTTTTTTGTTGATAAATATCTATTACTCGTTTGTAATTCAAACGAATGTTGATTTTCCTTTAGGTTTGACTAAACGAAAACCTTAATACATGATAGTACTTTGTAATCGATCGGCAAATGGAGCTTGCCTTAGAAAGGATTATTAAATCACAATCTGAATACCCGAAATGCTAAAAAGGACGAACTTAGAAATGAAAAACTTGAGAAATATTTAGAAAATAAATAGTAGCTGGAAATGCGTATAGCAAAATACGAGCAAATGTGAGCGTCAAAGAATGCGGACTTAATGTTATCTCTAGAAAGCTCGTCAAGGGATATGAATTCGTCCTCACGTTTCTCTTCCTCCTCGATATAAATATCTTCTATTTCAGTTGACTTAATTCCAATTGCATAGTCCTTGCCGGATGTTCTGTCACTTTTAACGGTAGGGGAAAGCGCGAAACCCCTATATATGTGAGCAAATAACTGACTGTATCCTACCAAGAGGAGGATGAAAATGGTTACAGGATATTTTATCAGTGGCTTCAAAAGGCAACTACGATACGGTAGGTAACAAAACTCGAGGTCAGAAAATTCAACTCTAATTTCTTTCTAAACTATTTTCGAACGCGAATTAGAAAAAAAAACCATAATTTTATCATTTATTGTATTTATGACATAAATAAATAATTTTTATGCTTTAAATTAAGCAATGTAAATAGTCCTTAAGGTAATTGTCATTTTCGCTTATCCCATTCACGTGAGTCATGCATAC
>CAZNCO010000287.1:0-6233 GCA_964571345.1 uncultured Ohtaekwangia sp. | reverse complement strand
TAGCAGCCGGATATATTTTGTACGGTTCTTCTACAATGCTTGTTTATACTACCGGTCATGGCGTAAACGGATTTACCTACGAGCCGTCTTTGGGTGAGTATTTCCTCTCGCATCCGGATATGACTATTCCCGAGGACGGAAAGATTTATTCTATTAACGAGGGGCTTTCAAACTCCTTCTCTGAGTCGATTAAAAACTATCTTCAGTTTTGTAAAGACCAGAAGTATACTGCGCGCTACATTGGTTCGCTCGTGGCGGATTTCCATCGCAATCTCTTGAAAGGTGGCATCTACTTATATCCTGCAACCTCGAAAGATAAAAACGGCAAGCTCCGACTGATGTACGAATGCAATGCGCTTGCCTTTGTGGCGGAACAGGCCGGGGGAGAAGCTACCGATGGCACGCAGCGCATCCTTGAGATTGATCCGAAAGACCTGCATCAGCGTACGCCCTTTTATGTGGGTTCGAAGAAGATGGTAGCGCAGGTGCGTTAGTCGCAGCGCTCACATCACATTCAACGGAAAAGCTACAGATACCAGCAATCCTTTTTGCCTAGCCCAGTCGGGTTTAGCTTCGCTCAGATAGCCTTGATACGAAATGGTATTCTGAATGAAGAGCTTGTCGCTCAGTTTTATTTTCGGAATGTTCACCGCCAGGCAAGCAGAGGTGGCATGAAACTCATTCAACAGTTCCCACCTATGCCATACATACAAGTCGAACTTAAACCCTTTCCAGAAGTAGGAGATTAATAGGCGGTTGGCAAGTTTGCCCGATTGCGTCAGGTCAAAAAAGAGTGCTGTGTTTTCAACTTTGAGAGCCGGATGGATCGTCCAATAGGCAGTTGCGGCTGTGTAATAATCCGAGTCTTTGTCGCGGAAGCCCGCGGTCTGCGAAAACAAATAGCCAAAGAAAGCGCGCATCTGAAATTTAGGACAGAACTCAAACTTGTGAAAGATGCCTGGCTGAAAATAGTTTACTCCCGAGTGCGCATCTACGAGGTCGAATGATTTAAAAAGAAAGAAGCCGTTGCGCTTGTGCTCATAGAAAATGTTAACATCAAAATTGACATTGGTATTGAGAAGCGATCCTGTAAAAGGAAAATGCCCGGACGAATTAAAGCGCGGAGTAACCAGCAGCACCGGTTTCTCAACGGTATCATTGGCTTTGCCTTGTGCTAGTGTAAGTGTGTTTTGAAACGTTAAAACAACGACAAAGCAAATGACAACAACGCGAATGAAATTACCAGGATAAGTCATAAAGTCCCGCTTTAATTTTAATAGGTGGTTTCTTGTTTTCATCTTTCTCTTGCAACCGCACGGTAAATTCATTTTCCGATTGTTCTGAAATCTGAATTTGAAATTCATGGCCTTCCTTCACAACCAGGTTTTGTAAAAGCTGTTGTGCCAGTATGGCGTACGCGTGTGTGTTTACTTCCGATGAGTTCATAAGACAAAATTGTTTAATGGTAATAGTGGCGCCAACCCGAAAATTGCTGATCGCTGATACTGTCGGGAAAAGATTAACCTCCTCATGCCAGCAAAGTAAATTTGTACCACTGACAGCCGTATGGCAGTGCTAAAAAGATTATTTCTTTTAAAGACTGGGAGAACCTTGATGCAGGTAAGAAGACCCGGAAGTTTTATTTCCAGCTTTGAATGTGTTCTTCCAGGGTAATGTGATTTTTCTTTCGGAACGATTTTCCTGTTTGCGTGAGATGGTTGATTTGCCCCATCCTGAAATCTCGGTAGTCGTGGCGCTTCCAGCACCAGGCAATAATGTGCCATTGCTCGGTGTAATAGATCATGCCAATCGGCTCAATCTCGCGCTTGGTCTGGCGCTGTTGAGCATCGGTGTAGTCGATGTGAATGGTTGTCTGTTCGGTAATAGCTTGCTGTACTTCAAACAGGTAGTTTTTTCCGTCCGGAAAAGGATTGATCACTTTGATGCGATTGCTGAGCTGTTCGGATTTCTCTTTGTCGGCATGGCCCAGCACGGCACGTATTTTTTGCAGCGCCTGCTCGCTGTAGCGGGCAATGATTTTGTCGCCATACCGATTGGCCAGCGCGGCCATCAGGATGAGGGCGTTCGCTTCTTGTGCTGTGAATGACACAGGCGGAAGAAAATATCCCTGCACAATAAAATATCCTTTGTTAGGTTCAAACGAAACTGGGATGCCGATTTCATCCAGAGCTTTGATATCGCGATAGACGGTGCGCACGCTGATGTCAAACTTTGAGGCCAACTTTTCGGCCATCACAAATTTGTGCGACTGTAGTACGGTGAGCATTCCCATTAGCCGGTCAACCCTGTTCATGATTTCTTTTTGCGCTGAGTGCGCGGTTAATTACAGTAGGCTAATTTATTCGTCTCGACACATTTGTCCAATTCCATTCCCACGTCTTCCCATTGTCGGGGGAGAAAGCCTGGCTCCAAACGGGGTTTTCAGGATCCGTTTTGTCCCAGCGAAACATTACGATCACGGGCTTGCCATTGTACACGTCTTTGCAATAAAATGTTCCGATACTTCCTTCAAAACTTCCCACCACAGGCGTATCGAGCACACCGGTGGTACTCGCTACCCAATACAAGCTCCATAGTTTTGTCTTCGGGTTAAACAAGCGCAGCGTAAATCCTTCAAAGGGTTTTCCGTTCAGCGTGGCTTTATAAATGTCAGTGTTGCCAATGCCATTTAGCATCGGGCCAAAATTCTCATCGAAAGATTCAAAAGATTCCCACTCGTTGTTGTTGCTGAGCCGCACCTTCAGTCGCTGGTGAAACATTTTCCACCTGCCGGTGAGAAAGGCAAAATCGTTTGCCGATGATGTGCTCGATGCTACGATCTCCAGCTCACCTGCTGGGGTTACTTTCGCGTTCACTAACTCTGCTTTCGGAAAAACAGGCTGCGCATAACCACAGGTGAAGAATATTAAACTTAAAATGACAAAGCCGCCAGACCGAAGAGCGTAAATAGATTGCATAGTGTTCGAAAGACGGTATTAGTTTTTTTCAAGTACAGGTAAATATATTTTTAATATTCCAGAAAAATGGGAGACTGCCAACGGCTTTGATATTCTTTAACAAAAAGATATCGTCATAAAAATGCGAGGACATTGAGCACACCCTAGAATGGGTGAGATAGCACGTGTGAGAGTGTTACGGCTACTTCCACCTGGAGGAGATCCACCGCTGCTGTTGTTCTGGAGTGAGGAACGTCCACGCTACGATGCGGCTTATTTTATTCCCCTGGTGCATGGGAATGATTTTGATATCAGTAGCTTTTGAATTTTCGATAGCGGTATAAATGCTTTTAAGATGTGCCGACTTCGCGACCAACGTAGAAAACCAGAAGCACGAAGATGAAAATGATTTGCTTTGAACTACCATCCTTTTCACAAAAGTTTCTTCGCCTCCTTCGTACCATAATTCATTATTCTTGCCGCCAAAGTTTAGTGTGGCCTTTGTGACGCGTTTGCCCTGGAGGTTGCTTAGCTTGCGGAGGGTGCCGGCTTCGGCTTCTTCCCCCGAAGCATGAAAGGGCGGGTTGCAAATAGTGAAGTCGAAAAGTTCGTTTGGGCTAACGATGCCTTTGAAGATATCCTTCTTATGATGCTGTAGCCGAAGCATCACCTTTCTTTTTAAAGATGGATTTGTATCGATGATCTTTGCAGCAGATTTTAGCGCGACTGCATCTACATCGCAGCCAACAAAAGACCAGCCATATTCTTTGTTTCCGATGATCGGATAAATACAATTGGCACCCACACCTACATCGAGGCCTTTGATGTTAGGGCCTATTGGCACCACACCATGGTTGTAGCTTGCCAGCAGATCGGCTAGGTGATGAATGTAATCAGCTCTGCCCGGAATAGGCGGGCACAAATAGCCGGAAGGAATAGTCCAGTGGTTGATGCTGTAATAGTGTTTTAGCAACGCTTTGTTCAACATCAGCACAGCCTCGGGGTTTGAGAAGTCAATTGACTCATCGTTGTAGGGATTCAAACGAACAAAGGGGGCCAGCGCTGGGCAGCTGTTGATCAACTTTTTGAAAGGATAGCGTGCGCGATGTTTGTTGCGCGGGTGTAAGCTTGTCTTTACGGACGGATGTTCTTTCTTTGGAGCCATGGCCTGTCAAAATAATCCGCTCATCCAGTATTTGATCTGCTCATAGAAAGCGATGAGCGAAGCTGGGTAGATGCTCACGCAAAACAACAAGCCATACAAGGCACCATACAAGTGTGCATCGTGGTTTACATTGTCTTGCGCTTTTCGTCCCTGGTAGTAGGTGTACGCCATGTATCCGGCTCCAAACACAAAGCCCGGCATACACAAGGCAAAGTAAATGCAAATGGATTGCAATGGCTGAAGTATGATGAATACAAAAATCACCGACCCTACACCACCCGAAGCGCCAAGGGCATTGTAGTGAGCATTATTTTTTTCTTTGAAGTAGGTGGGAATGTCGGACACCACAATTGCAGAGAGATATAAGCCAATGAAGTAGTACATGCCCGCTTCATTGAACAAAGAATGAAAGGCGTGCTCTACGGCAGTACCAAAGAAGTAGAAGGCAAACATATTCCACAGCAGGTGCGAATGATCTTTGTGGATGAAGCCTGAACTGATAAAGCGGTAGTATTGGCCTTTCGTTTTTATCTGGTGCGGGTTCATCATTAACTTCCCCAACAGCTCAGGTTTGTTGAATCCGTAAAAACTTATGGCTACAGTAATGCAGATCAGGATAATAGTAATGCTCACGAAAATGAAATTTTAATAAGAGAGCGCAATGTTAACCAGACCGCTGTTGCTAAACAAGCGCTGGCAAGGCGTCCTACACCTTTGAGGTGTAGGACGCCTCGCCTTGCCTCCCATTGGACTTCTCCTCCCTTTTCTTTAATTTTCTTTCATGCATTTGGTTCAAGGAGAAATCTATCACATATATAACAGGGGCAACAACAAGCAGCGGATTTTCTTTCAGCCGCAAAACTATCCCTACTTCGTGAAGGGCATGCAGCGTTATCTCGCTCCGTGCTGCGACCTGCTCGCGTGGTGTCTGATGCCCAATCATTTTCATTTTCTCGTTCATGCAAATGAAAAGTCGGTGCCTGTTATCAAAGATGGCAGCTTTGAACGCCAACAGTTTTCACAAGCCATCAAGCAATTACTTAGTTCATATACCAAAGCCATCAACAAGCAAGAACAGCGCACAGGAAATCTTTTTCAGCAGAAGACCAAGGGCATTTGCGTGAGTGACGATGACGGATATGACACCACTGTGTTTCATTACATCCACCAAAACCCAATGAAGGCTGGGCTGGTGAAGAAGATGGAAGACTGGGAGTTTAGTTCATTCAGAGATTATGTTGGCTTGCGTGAAGAGTCACTTTGCAATAGAGAACTCGCGCAGCAATTGCTTGCCATTAATTTTAATCGCTTGCCGGTAGAGGCGTATGAGGTGATCGATTTCCGTTTTGAAGAGGATTAAGCGCTGGCCAGGCGTCCTACACCTTTGAGGTGTAGGACGCCTTCGCCTCGCCTTCCTCACCGGGCTGCGCCTCCATCAATCGTTAAGCAAATGCCACTCACAAAAGAAGCCTCATCGGAGGCGAGATATAAGTAGCCGTTTGCAATGTCATCGGGAACACCCCAGTGGCCAACCGGTATGTTTGCAATACTATTTTTCTTCACCTCTTCCGGCATGATGTCCGTCATCGCAGTTTTGATGAAACCGGGGGCAATACAATTTGCGGTAATTCCAAAGCGCCCGAGTTCCAGCGCCCACACTTTGGTCATGCCGATAATGGCCGACTTGGTAGCCACATAGTTTGTCTGCCCGTAGTTGCCGCGAATGGCTACGTTGGAAGAGGCTGACACAATGCGGCCATAGTTTTGCTCTTTCATGATGGGAGCCACCGCCTGCGTGCAGGTGAAGACGCCCGTCAGGTTTACGGCAATCACATCGTCCCACTCTTGCTTCGACATCTTCAGCAGGGTGCGGTCGCGGGTGATGCCTGCATTGTTGATGAGTATATCGATGCGACCAGAATGTTTGCGCGCTTCATCTACTGCGGCCTGCACTTCGCTTTCATTGGTTACCGACACTTTTTTGAATATCACTTCGTGGCCTTCTTGCTTCAGCTGCTCGGCTACGTCTTTTACCTTATCGGACACATCCCACAAAATAAGTCTTGCACCCTCTTTGGCAAAGCGTGTGGCAGTAGCAAGCCCTATACCGT
>CAZNCO010000286.1:0-6239 GCA_964571345.1 uncultured Ohtaekwangia sp. | reverse complement strand
GAGTATCACATCGCAAAACAAGAGGAGGATCGCTCCACCTAAAAGGCAAAGTGGTAAAAGTATTTTGTGATTGGAAGTTGGCATCAGCAAGCGAACCAGGTGAGGCACCGCTAAACCAACGAATGCGATTGGCCCGCAAAAGGCAGTGACAGCTCCCGTTAAAATTCCTGACGCAATCACAATCAACAAGCGAGCTCGCTCTACTTTTATACCAAGGCTTCGTGCATAGTTTTCACCGAGCAGCCAACCGTTCAGAGGTCTGATCTGTGTTAAAGCAAGTAACGCCCCGATAACAAAAGCAACGAACAACAGCAGCAACTCATTCCAGCTCGTCCCTCCTACACTTCCCATCGTCCAAACGAAGTACGATTGCAGGTCATCAGCCGTACTCATGAATTGCAGCACACTCATCAAGGACGAAGTTGCCGCTGCCAACATCAATCCAATGATCAGCAGTGACACGCTGTCGCGGATTCGCCTGGCCACTATCAGCATGAGGAAAAGCACCAGGCAACTTCCCACGCTTGCTGCCAACGATATTACAAACGAATTGCTTACAGTTGAATGAAAAAGGTTTCTGCCCGCTAGTATCACCACTCCTACCGCAAGACTCGCTCCTGAACTAAGTCCCAACACATCTGGTCCGGCAAGGGGATTTCGAAAAAGGGTTTGCATCAACAAACCGCTAAAGGCTAATGAAGCTCCCGCCAGAATACAAGTTATCGCTTTTGGCAAGCGAAATTCCCAAAGAATAGTGTGAGCCGATGGATCGCTGGTGCGGAATAAGTTTACAACAACATCCTTCAAAGAGATAGCAACACTACCGCTGCTGATATCAACAAAAAATAACAGCACGAGAGCACCAAAAAGGTAAACTGTCTTTGAAGATTTAAAGCTGTCCATGGCAGTAAAGATAACCTGATCTTAGGAACTCAACTGATAATTATTTCCTGCGAACCTTGGCGGCATGAATCTTCCGCTGCAATTTCCAAAATTCTTTTCCGTAAGAAACAAATATCTCCTCCCCTTTTTTGATGGCACGCAAAGCTTCGATGTAGCATTTGCTTCCTTCACTCACATACTCAGCATTATTCTTCAATCCTTTCACTTTCACAAAACCACTGGCGTCATTAGCATAGCGACCAAATGTCTTGACTGCAGGTTGTGCATCGATGACAGCGTTGCGTGTGATGTACATCAGGTAGCCGTTGTGACCATCCAAATGTTTTACATCTTTCCATAAGCGAAGCTTGCCTTTATATTCAACAATTCGGCTGCCTTTTGCAATATCTCGTTTTGTAAAAAGTCCTTTGCCTGCATTTGGCAGCTTTGATTTCTTAACGAGCAAATATTTCTCAAGAAGTGCCATTCAATTCAAATTTTAAAGATGGCAAAGATAATAACTCAACGGTAGTAAACTTTTTATCAAATGATTTCGTAAAACCTCCACCATCCATTTACTGCGATGAAACAACTTTCGCTTCTCACCCTGATTGCGTTATGCAACGTTGGTTATTCACAAAACTCGTTGACATTGCAACAGGTTGCTGGTCATCCCATGCAATATTACTTATCGTTGCCAAAGGATTGGACAACATCAAAATCGTGGCCAGTGGTGGTTGTACTGGAGGCTGCGGACAAAGAATATCAGAAAAATGCTGAGCGATTTGAAGCCGCACGTGGCGACATGCCTTTCATTTTGGTAGCTCCTATCAACACCAACAACGGAAATCAAGGGAGACGTGATCCAAAACTTTTTCCATATTCAAATGAAACCTGGGATTACATAGAAAAGGTGGGCGATTGTCAATTTAATGATGAAGGAATTGGGAAAATTATACAGGAAGTGACCAGCAAGTACAATGGTGAGAAGAAAGTGTACATCACAGGATTTGAAGCAGGGGCGCACGCGCTTTGGTCCATCGTCTTCAATCATCCAGAGTGGTTGAAGGCAGCTGCTCCCGTGGCGGGCAATTTCAGAAATCGTTGTGTTGAATTGGGAAAAGTATCCAATGATGCATCGAAGAAAAATTTACCCATCAAATCATTCGTTGGTGATGGAGATGAGTATTTCAGACCAGGGAAAAATCTACAATCAATGGACAGAGGTAAAGAGCCTGGCAACGTCAAATGGCTACGAGAATATTTCCGAAAATGTAATTCCTAAAAAGGGTCATGAGCCCATGCCGATGGAGGTGATGAATTATTTTCTTGCTCTGCCGAAGAAATAATTTTGCACCTCTCAATGGCCGGCAAGAAAGTCGCGTAGCAATTTTGAATTGGTCTCGTAAATGATGAATTTCATTTCTTCATCAGGATCATCAAAAGATTTATCCTTTTTAGTTCTTACAGGCACTCCTTCCGAAACTTCCTTAATGATTCCTGACTTATCAATTATAAAAGTGGTTGGGTAATTGGTTATGCCAAGGTCTGCACAAACCTTCTCCCCCTCTGCTGCCATTTCAAATTTAACTTGAAATGAACTAAGCGCTTTCAACATCTCGCTTTCTCCATCGGAACATATCGAAAGAAAATACACCCTGTCTTTAAACTCGTCCGCCAGTTGGTTGAGTTGGCTCACTTCTTCCCAACCCAGTCCTGTTGACCAAAAGTAAACAAACAGAAGTTTATCTTGCAGTTGACCCGTATCAATCCACTTGCCGGTTGGCGACTTCAGTTTCACTTGTGGAAATTTCTTTCCCTGATGTAGTTTCTGAAAAGGTGTGAGCAAAAACGATTTGTCGTAATAAAAAATAAAATGGTAAAGAGTGTCGCCCACATCACGGGTTTCGTTGATGCCTACAAAGTTGCCAAGGCGCTCAATACTATCGCGCTGTGTTTGCGAATAACGCTTCCCGTCTTTGGTAGTGTAGATTTGAATCTTATCCTGACTGAAAGTGAGAGTGCTGGTGCACCAAAGAAAAATTGTAAAGATCAACTTCATTCAGAATACATATTACAGTAAATACATTATGAATAGTATTTCTAATTACATGCAAACAAGATAAATATATGTCATTCAAAAATAAACGCTCTTCAAAAAAATTGGCACCCCTTCCGAGATGCCAATTCAAAAATCTGAAACCCGAAATCTAAAATGAAACCCCTTACATCACCTCCTCCACCGTCACAGCGCTGATTTGCTTTTGGCGCACAAGCTCATTGAACTTAGGGAGTTTGTCTTTCATGATCTGCCGCAGGTTGTTAAGCTGATGATCAATTTTGTCCGAGATCTCTTTGTAAACAGTCTTCACCTGCTCAGTAGGCTTGTAATCACTTCCGTCAACTTCGTTGCCAAGAGCTCCCAACTTATTATTAAGACGAATGGGGTAGTTGAGCGGATCTTGCCCGCTTTTATTTTTGGTTTGATACAGCGCCTCTTCAATCTTCTTCATTTCATCGTTGATGTTTTTCCCCATGTCCACCACATCTTTCATGTCGGCTTTGTCTTTCATCGGGTCAGTCACTTTATTGATCTGCTCACGTACTGTACGAATGTTTTTGATCGCCTTGTGGGTTTCGGAAAGTTTGTCGCGCACCGCAATGGAGAAATCAAACTGAGCTTTAATATCAGCCGGTGAGCCGGTGGTGCGTGGGTCTTTCAAAATTTCAAATTCCACTTCTTCGCTGTGGTCGTTCACGGTGATCTTCGCCTTATAAATTCCCGGAATAGCTTTCGGTCCGGTCAATGACGCACCCCACATGATCAATCCGTCAAAACCCTCTGCATCAGCATAGCGCATATTCCAATTTAACTTATTCATCCCCGGCTTGATCTTCATTTCACCCTCCTTCAGCTTCTTATCGGGCTTGGTCGAAAACTTTCTGATCAGTTTACCGCTGGCCTCCAGAATCTCCAGACTCACTTTTGTCTTTGCGGTGTCTTTTAAATAGTAATGAATGGTCACACCATTTGGATGATTCTTGCCTTCGGTCTTTGACTCGCCCCTTCTGCCACCCTGGCCACCATTCATGCGGTAGCTTGCCAATGGCTTGAACAAATGAAAGTCACTGTTTGCCACCGCGTCATTCAACTGATGCAACGGAGTAATATCATCAATCAACCAAAAGCTTCTGCCTTGCGTGGCCGCGATGAGGTTGTCATTTTTGATGGTGAGATCCGTAATCGGAACGATAGGCAAATTCAACTGGAATGGTTTCCAGCTTGCCCCATCGTCAAAAGAAATGTACATCCCAAATTCTGTTCCGGCATAAAGTAGTCCGGCACGCTTCGGATCTGCCCGCACTACCCTGGTGAAGTGTGCAGGATCAATGCCGTCTGTAATCTTTGTCCACGTCTTACCATAATCCTTCGTGCGGTACAAGTAAGGTTGATAATCGCCCGACTTGTAACGCGTGCCCGCGATGTAGGCTCCGCCTTTTACAAACGGATCGAACTCTACGCTATTAAACATCATCCACTCGGGCATGCCGGGAGGTGTGATCTTCTCCCAATTCTTACCACCATCTTTGGTGATGTGCAGCAAGCCATCGTCTGAGCCTGTAATGATCACATCCTTTTCATAAGGCGATTCTGCTACAGCGAAGATGGTACAGTAATATTCCACAGCTGTGTTGTCTTTGGTGATGGGTCCACCGGAAGGCCCTAATTTGGTAGGGTCATTGCGCGTGAGGTCCGGACTAATCAACTCCCAACTTTCGCCACCATTATAACTAACATGAAGATGTTGTGAAGCGGCATATAATTTCTTTGGATTATGGGGTGAGAAAAAAATCGGGAAGTTCCATTGGAAACGATATTTGGCTCCTTCGGCCCCTGAGCCCATCGGATTATCGGGCCACGCATTCACACTGCGCGATTCCCCTGTTTTGTGATTTCTTCTTTCGAGGTAGCCATCATAACTGCCGCCATACACCACATCTTCATCGAGTGGATCAACAGCCAGATAGCCGCTTTCTCCACCGGCTGTCACTTCCCAATCATGATCGCCAATTGAATAACCGTCTGTGCGGTGGAGGATGCGCTGCGTAGAATTATCCTGTTGCGCTCCATAAATGCGATAGGGAAAATGATTGTCGGTAATTACCCTGTAGTATTGCGCTGTAGGCTGGTTGTTATAAGTACTCCAGTTTTCGCCACCATCAAAAGTAACCTGGCCGCCACCATCATCGCCAATGATCATGCGTTGGTTGTCTTCAGGTGCTATCCAAAGATCATGGTGATCGCCATGATTTGCATTCATGGTTTTGAAAGTCTTGCCGCCATCTTTTGATTTGTGATAGGACACGTTCATCACGTAAACGATGTCTTCGTCTTTCGTATCGGCATAAATTTTGGAATAGTACCAGGCACGTTGACGAAGGTTGCGATCATCATTCATCTTTGCCCATTTTTCTCCGCCATCATCCGAACGATATACGCCACCGTTATCATTTTCGATGACCGCATAAACACGATTTGAATTCACGGGTGAAACGGAAACACCTACAATTCCCCAGATGCCTTTGGGCATGCCTTCATTCTTCGAAATATTTTTCCAGGTCTCACCGCCATCCGTACTTTTCCAGAGTGCAGAGCCTTCTCCACCACTTTCCAAACTATAAGGAGTTCTGCGAATACGCCATGTTGATGCAAACAGGATTCTTGGGTTGTTAGGGTCCATGCAAAGGTCAACGGCACCGGCATCTGCATTGGCAAACAAAATACGTTTCCAGGTTTTGCCGCCATCATCGGTGCGGTATACACCGCGCTCTTCCGATGACTTGAAAAGATCGCCCAAAACAGCCGCATATACCAGGTCAGGATTCTTTGGATGAATGCGTATGCGTGTGATGTGATTTGAATTTTTCAGTCCAATAAATGACCAGGTCTTCCCCGCATCGGTTGACTTATACATGCCATGACCGAACGAAACATTGCCGCGCACGGTGGCTTCGCCCTGGCCTACATAGATCACATTATTGTCCCACTCGCTCACAGCGACCGAGCCGATGGATCCGCCAAAAAATCCATCCGAAATATTGGACCATGTATTTCCTGCATCGGTGGTGCGCCACACCCCGCCACCGGTCGATCCGAAATAAAAGAGATTGGGCTTGCCGGGCACTCCCGTCACGGCAGCCGACCGTCCCCCGCGAAAGGGACCAATGTTACGCCATTCGATGGCGTTGTAAAGTTTTTCATCATAGGTAAGGGTTGGCTTGCCGGCCGCGGTCTTTTTTTGCGCTGGCAAGGCAAGGGGCAGTAGAAGTAAAACGATAAGTAGCTTGTTCATAGC
>CAZNCO010000285.1:0-6244 GCA_964571345.1 uncultured Ohtaekwangia sp. | reverse complement strand
GTGGTGTACTATCTCTACTTCATGAAGAAGTAGCCGATAAACCAGATTCGTAACCTTATCGAATGATATTGGTGGTCAGGCATGAGCCTGAATGCAGGCGTGTCAAAATTATTCGCATAGAATCCCTAACCTTAACACCCAACAGAAGCCCTTTAGGGTAAAATGAAAGTGCTATATTTTAGAGATGTCCCGTGGTTGTGCCGTGGTTCACCCATGGTTGCCCCGTGGTTATTCCGACCCTATATAGATACGGATTATCTACAAGTTATGTACTGATTAAATATAGTTTTAAGCTTATTTAGGCAGTATTTAGGTTTTCGGATACATTGGACTCATGTGACGCACTAATAAGCGGAGGCAACATTTCTGGCTGGCGCCAGATGCCTTTTTTGTGAATAACTCGGGCTACACCACGGCAATAACACCTGATCAAGGTGATCAATTCAATTGAGGCGCAAAATCTAAAAATATGGTTAGCGTGGCCTGACGGCCATAGTTATTTCTTTTTCTTCTTAAAAAAGAATGGCCTGCTATATCCGGTAAGCGACTCACTCAGCGAGTCAGTTACAATTAACTTACCCGACCTGAAAAATTGAATACTGTTTGCACGTGAACTGACACGCATGCTATCACCTTTGGCTACCAGAGTGGCCTGGTTGGGCAGCACTAGAGTGAGGGAGTCACCGGATCGTTTAAATATGAGGTACAGCATATCATGGTGCTCAAATAGTTTTTTCAAACTGTCTTCACGATGAATGGGCGGATCGCCCACAGTGAGCCGGCAATGTAACCGCCCGGCATGCGGGTTAAAAAGTTTTATCGAATCCACCCGGGCTGAAAACTCATAGCCCAATGCGCGGGCAAACCATTTTCGCTCATCAGCCACTCCGCCCTTTTGCTTAAACACAATGCGTGCTGTCAATAACAACATCAATAGCGCAATGCCAACCAGAATAAGAATGGTTTTTTTCATTTGAAAAGTAAAGATACTAACGAAGACAGGGAATATTTAAATTCGCAATCAACCGTTATAAAATTAGTATTGTAATAAGTAACCTCGTATGAGAAAACTAATTGCAGCCATGAACACTACCCTTGATGGGTTTTGCGACCACACGGCTATGATTGCAGATGATGAAATTCATCAACATTACACAGAATTGCTGCGCAACGCAGACACTGTCATTTATGGCAGGATAACGTATCAACTCATGGAGTATTGGCGCAACGTGGTGGAGAATCCTACGGGCAATAAATCATTTGATGAATTTGCGGTGGTGATGGACAACACTCCGAAAGTTGTATTCTCGCGTACACTGAAAAATGTAGACTGGAAAACGGCAAGAGTGGCAACGCTAAGCATTGAAGAAGAGGTGACAGCATTGAAGCAAGAACCCGGTAAAGCTATTTTAGTTGGCAGCCCGGGGCTAATTGTGGATTGTTTAAATCTTAACCTGGTTGATGAACTTCAACTTTGTGTTCAGCCAACGGTTGTTGGAACAGGCCTGCCATTCCTGAAAAGAATAAACGACCGGATTAATCTCAAACTTATAAAAACGAAAATCTTTGCCACCTCGGGTTCAATAGTACTTTATTATGAGCCTGGAAAATGAAGATTGTGCTGCAGCACCATGTATCACTTCGCATCCAGCATTTCAAAACCGATCAACATCTTTGATGAGAGAGTGATTCGGAATTTGATTTTTTTACCAGGTGTAAGTTTATAAAGGTCTTTACGTTGAATTTTAATCTTTTCTTTCCCCGGAGCATCCAGTTCCACAAACCAATCGCGGCTTGTCCAAGGCCGTTTTACTTTCACAACTGCTGCCCTGCCCTCTTCCACCTTGCCGGCAGAAATGTCCTTCCATAATTTACTTCCTTGCGGCAATACCCAAACGATGATCACCACCAGTGGCACAAGAGTATACGCGATTGTTTCGGGGTTGTTCACAAACACTCTTTTTATTACTGCGAGATCATAATTCATTAACGAAAAAAGATAGATGGTCCATCCCAGCAATAGCAGTGTTACAATGGCAAATCCTACCAGATATCCGATTAGCAGTTTTTTCTCTTCTTTTAGTAACCCAACTGTTTCCATGATTGCAAATTATGCGTTGAAAGTAAGGCCCCTTTTTTTGTATTGCAACTCCAAACTGGATAAAGTGTACAACTAATGCTTTTCAACTTTTATATGTTTATGCTGACCTCAGCGTTTCTTGTTTGTGAAAGCCCAGATAGCAAGCAGCTAAAGCCTAACTCTGCAGGTCTGATTTCTGGTAAAAACAGCAGTACCTTCTAAAGAAACCAGGCACAATGGCAATTATGTTGAAACCTGAATTGATGCACTAGAAAATTCTGCCTGGATGCTTATATTAGTATAACTAAACCAAACTCAACTACTATGAACACAAAAACACTACTGGCTACTGCCGCAGGAGCTCTGTTTAATTTTCTGGGGGGATGGGTTGTTTTCGGAATGCTTCTTATGAGCTTTTACCAAGCCAACACCAAAAACTATGAAGGCCTTGTAAAGGGCGAAATGCCAGACCTTCCCTTCATTTTTATGAGCGGAGTCTTCAGCTCTTATCTTATCACCTATCTCCTGCGCAGGGTTGGCAAAGATTTCAATTTTGCTTCTGGCTTTAAACACGGCCTGGTGGTGTACTTCTGCATGGCTGCGTGGGTCGATTTATCGATATACTCCATGTATAACCTGCAGAACCTGACACTCATGATTACAGACATTTTTGTGCAAGGTGCATTTGGCGGAGTGAACGGTGGAATAATCGCATTAGTATTAGGTTCAGGCAAGAAAGACTAGCGCTGAATTCATTTTCCCATCTTAAATCAACGACCCACATGAAGTCCTTTCGGATTTTCTCTTCAGCCTGTATTGTCTTCTTGACACTAATTACTAGCCTGACATCTTGTACAAAAAAAGAAACATCCACAGATGCACCCGGTGATCTTACCGACCTGCAAGGATTTCCGAAAGAATGGGTGCTTGTGGATGATATCGCCCCACCGGATTCCATCACGCGCAATTATGTAATCCCGGTGGACAGCAGCAACTCCTTTATAGGCGGCATCACGATCAAGCAAAATGGCAGCGATTGGCAGATGATTAATGAAGGCTTCTTTTACCCCGGCACGTATGTTATTAAAAACTGTAAGCGAAGGAATGAAGCTGAAATGGTGTATTATGAGTTTGATCTCAGGAGCACACAAGACAGCACACAACTCACATTCACAGTAAATTTCCGGCACCATCCCGAAGATCCCGCGGCTATAACAAGTGTATTCACCTGCTCTTCGTGCGAAGACCATCCGGATGTGCAGATGGCTGAAAAAAGTTTGGTTAACCGTTTTCCTATAAAACCGTTGAGCGAACTTCAGTATGACTGAGCGTTTGTTATTGAATGTCTCAACTGAGAATCAAATTGTAACTACCTCAACAATTGCATCGCGATTGATCGCACCATACACGTGAGGAAATTTTTCCTGGCCAGTGGAAATCTCAAATCGTAATTCCGCTTTCAGCTTCGTTTCATCCACGTGCAGCAAGACCAGTCCGGTCTTACCTTTAGAGTAGCGTTCTCTCACCCCCGCCAATTGCGCATCGGTGCAGCAATGGATAAATCCTTCTTTGTGATAATCGGCAGGAATAAAATCAGGTTTGCCTTCCTGCGACTCCCAATCGAGTGTTGATGTAATGTGATAAATCATTGGATAAAATCCTATTTAGGTTGGGCAGATTGGTTGATACCAAACAAATCGAAAGGTTTTTTTCTGAACTGGTCATTAAACATAAATCCAATAACGAAAATGAAAGCGATAAATCCCGTTACAATCAGCCATTGCGTGCCAGATGTTTTTTGAATGTCATGCTTCGATTTTGTATCACAAACTTCACCTGGGCAGTACTGCACCTTGTCTTTAAAAATCAACGCATAAAATTTACATGCCAGGCAAATTCCAAAAGCTGACTCAAAGAAGAGAAAGATCAGACAAATCAGGCAAACAATTCCTGTGATGGGACTAAATGCGTTTACCAATACAAGAAAAACGAACATGGTAGCTGAAAGCACCAGGCCCACTGTCCATGCGAACTTCTTTTGTTTAGCACCAACATATTCAGGAGTCTGATTGCTCACAATGAATCGCCCGATAATTAGGACGGGAGAATACCTCGGACTTACAAATACACGAATAATGAAGTCGGTAAGAAAAAGAGTGATCACATATTTTACCGGCACGAAATTGCCTTTAAAGAGAATGAGCATTAAAGAGATGAATACAGCTAAAAAGAGTATTCCGGCAGCTGCACGTATCTCTCTTTCGTTAAGGACAGGAATTGAATATCCTTCCACTTCTTCTCCGAAAGAGAAAGCATTTGGCTTTTTCATAACGATGGGGTTTGGTTGTACCTAAAGACGTATCAATCTGATATTTGTTACATCAATGCCCTCACATTGCATACTATAATCATTCGTATCGCAAGGTATCCACCGGCTTTGTTTCAGCAATTCGTAAACTGTGATAAAGCAATATGAGCAGGGCCAGCAAAAAATTGACAGCACTTGCAACTACATCAGCTAAAAGAAAATAACAAATTCACCTGCGCCTCGTATCAATGCATTAACCTGAAAATACCTTCAATATCCTGAACGCCATGACCGAAATAACTATCGAACCATATTCCGAGCAATACAAAAACGACATTCAAAAACTGATTCTTGAAATACAACAACAGGAATTTCAAATTGACGTTGACATCCAGCGCCAGCCGGACCTTTTGAATATTTCAAACTTCTATCAAATGGGCAGCGGGAACTTTTGGATTGCCAGAAGAGGAGACTCCGTCATCGGAACAATATCGCTACTGGACATAGAGAACGATCAGGCAGCCCTGAGAAAAATGTTTGTGCACCGGAATTACCGGGGCAAAGAACATGGCGTTGGCCAAAGGCTACTGCAAACTTTGCTTGATTGGGCTAAAACCAAAATGATAAAAGACATATTCTTAGGAACAACTGCGAAGTTCATTGCGGCTCACCGCTTTTATGAGAAACATGGATTTGAAAGTATTGATAAAAGTGAACTACCTGAAAAATTTCCGATCATGTCAGTAGATGTGAGATTTTACCGAATCAAAATCTAGAGGCAACTGGTATCCATGACTCCAAAAGTTCTTTTCAGGATTTAACACATTGTTTGCAATTCTTTTGCTTTGCATCACGTAAAAGGTATTCATTCAATACTTCAATCTTATTTGCTCCCCCATGAAAGAATTCACAACTATTCTGACTGCTATCGTTTTATTTTTATCGATTAGCAACATCAATGCCCAATCGACCATCGAAAAACAAAAACTCAACGTGAACAAGGAAATCGAAGACCAGGTGGGATACACACAAGCCGTAAAGGTGGGACACACTATTTACATCTCAGGTATTGCTGCCCGCGGCCCAATGAACGAAGCCATCAATAAAATATATACGCGCGCTGAAAAAATCCTAACCAATTATAACGCCACACTGCATAATGTAGTGAAAGAAAATGCCTACACCACTCAAATAGATGAACTGATAAAAAATCAAGAACTACGAAAGCAATTTTACAAAAATGACTATCCGTCCAGCACCTGGACGGAGATCAAACGCTTGTATGTACCAGATACAATTCTTGAAATTGAGTTCGTTGCAGAAGTAAAAGATTGATAAACGTCAAACCAATTTACGGATTATTGACATTTGACCGGTGTGGTGGATGTCATGCTGAACAATGCCCTGAAGCATTAACCTGAAATTATATTTTCTTCCATCCACCAAAGAAGTGAGTAAAGACTCTGGCATTTTTTCAATCTGCTGAAGAAGCTCGACTTGGCTTTTACGTAAATCGTCTTTTATAAGATGCCATTCGGCTTCACTCAGGGAAGATAAATTTTTCCAATTCAAGTCCGTATCCCATACTTCGTACGTTTTGTTGCCTTTCATTTTTTCAATCACAAAGTATCGCCAGGCAGTCATGTGGCAGATGATTTCCGCAATTGAATGGTTTAGATTTGCTGGTCTTTTTACTGCTATCTCCGCGGAAATACCTTTCAGTTGTGTGAGAATATTGTCGCCATGCCACGGTTGGCCATCATAAACGGCTGAAATGTTTTTATGAATTCTTTCGATTTCGTCTGTTATCATGGAGATGAAATTTAGTTATAGTTGAAGTCCTTGAAGCAATACAC
>CAZNCO010000284.1:0-6248 GCA_964571345.1 uncultured Ohtaekwangia sp. | reverse complement strand
TGGAAAGAATGCTCATGTCGTTCAAACGCAAATGGTATGCAAACGCAGCGGAGTAATAGGTGTTTTTCCAGATGCTTACCACGTCCTGATAAATATTAGCACCAGCTCCAAACCTGTAATTTGAAAATGGTGTATGCATGCTCAGAAAATAGTTCTTCGGGCCATCATCTACATTGGAATAATTGTTTCGATAAGAGGCTGTTAGAGAACCGAATGTTTGACCAGCCATTGCCGGATTGTATAGAAATGAATTAGTGATTTTTTGAGTGAATAATGGAATATCCTGGGCGGTAACTCCGCTTATCAAACCTTCAATAAATAAAATGGAAAGTAAAAATCGCTTCATCCAAATTATTTAATTACCGAAATCATTTTAGGTTTCACTTTCACTCCCGACCCTAATTCAACTACGCAGATGTAATTACCATTGCTCAATTTACTAAAGTCAAAGTCGGCAGGGTTTAAAGCTGTATAGTTTTTAAAATTGTCCTTAGTAAAGTGTACAACACCCCATCTATCTACCAACTTTACAGTATTTGAAGCATAAAAATCAATTCCGTCTATATACAGATAATCGTTATCACCGTCACCGTTTGGCGTAATTACTCTGTGAATATTAATAGTAACAGCATTCGTTTTAGCAAGAGCATACTTTTGACCTTTAGGAGTTGTTTCCAAAATACTCGCAACATTCGGTGCGGCTGAAATGCCACTTAAGTTAGTTAACTTACCATCAGTATCAAGTTCTAAAACGATTGGGTCTCCGTCTACGAAAAATGTACCTGCGCTGTTTAACGAAAATTGTACAAGAGAGCCTGAATAACTCCCGCTGTTGCCGTTGGTCATCACCCAATAATTTGCAGTAAAAACTTCCTTTATATCTGCCGTTAACAGCGTTGATGGTATGGCCGGATCACCAACTATCGCTTCAAAGCCAATTTCGGTACCTGCATCGGCAACCTTTACATCCGACAATGTCACTGGCAAATATCCAAGGCTATTCCCGATTGGAAATGTTCTTTGGCCGCTGCCTTTCATGAATAATCGACCATTGACGTATGACGCTGAAGATCCAGATGTAAGGTCATTTGATCCAGTGTAAAGCAACTTAGAGTTTGCGCCTACAGAGAAAATGCCATTTTGAAGATCAATGTTTTGGGAAACGTTTACAGCTCCCTGATTCAACGTGTAAGAGCCCGTGGTGTTTAACGTCAAAGAATTTAATGCAAGGGGTTTTGAGCCCGTAACGGTAAGGTTTGTATTTACATTACCTAGCAGGGTAAAGGCCGAGCTGGAAAAGTCAAAATTTGAAGCATCAATGGAAACATTGCCCGATCCTAAAAAGTTGAATGCGATTTGAGCATCGGCAATGCCCTGTGTTCCCGAAGCAACTACAACTTGAGCATGCACTTTCATCAGGCTGAAGACGAGCAGAAAAAGAAGAGGTTGCTTCATGACCACTAAGGTTCGAAAAGTAAATATACCTTTTTATACGAAAGTACCGCACGGGGTAAGCCTAACTTTTTAAGCAAAAACTTTGGATCCTTCTGTGCAATTACGGCACATTTCTATTTGGGACCTTGAATTAAAAAGCGACTGCCTGAATTCGTCATAAAGTCTTCCTCGCCAAATTTCCTGAAAGGAGTTCTTTGAAAGATCTCCCAAAACATAATGTGCGTCTTTGTCAAAGCAGCAAGGCACTACCTTTCCATCCCAGGTAATAACACAGCTGTGCCACATTTTCCAGCAGTGATCATCCAATCCATTTTTGATTGCATACTTTCCAGTTTCCAGTTTCTTGTAGCGTGAATATTTTTGGTTCTGAGGGATCAGGTCAGAGCCATTCTCAAAATCATAAATCTGAGCAGTCTTTAATTTTACCTCATCAACACCCAGCTCAAGGGCTAATCTTTTCACCTCCTGAATCTGATGCTCATTTGGGCCTACCACCAAAAACTGAAAAATGATATGAGGTGTTGCCGAGCGAAGCTGACGCTTCCATTTCACAATATTTCTTGTGCCTTCAATTACTTTGCCTAGATTTCCTCCTATCCGATAAGACTGATAGCTCTCTTGCGTTGTTCCATCAATCGAAATGATCAAACGATCCAACCCGGACTCGACCGTTTTTTTGGCCGACTCATCGTTTAGATAATGCGCATTGGTAGAGGTAGCGGTATAAATTTTTTTTGAAGATGCGTAGGCAACCATGTCAAGCAAACCGGGATGCAAATACGGTTCGCCCTGAAAATAGAAAATCAAATACGAGAGTGTTGGCGCCAGTTGGTCGATAATCGAATAATACAATTCCTTCTTCAACATCCCCGTGGGGCGTGTGAAAGAGCGTAACCCACTCGGGCACTCAGGACACCGTAGGTTGCAGGAAGTAGTAGGTTCAATCGAAATGCTTATCGGCAGACCTGCTTGATTAACTATTCCGGTAGCTTTTGAATATTGGAAACTTGAATACATCTTGGCCATATTCGACCAACGGGAAAACGATTGCTTACCAACAAAATTAAGTCCGTCCAGAATTTTCGTCTTCATCCGTTCAAAATTACCTTTTCAGGAATGATTTACTTTATCTTAGCCCTTATTTTTATTCCATGCTAAAAAGAATTTTGCTCATTGGTCTGATAGTTTTTTCAATTAAAAGTCATGCGCAGTTTGGTAAATTAAGCGAAGGCGCCAAAATTTCAGTGCTCACAATTGGACCAACGCAGGAAGAGCTTTATTCTGCCTTTGGCCACAGCGCTTTTCGTGTTTATGATTCCATTCAAGGATTCGATTTATTTTATAACTATGGAGTTTTCAATTTTAATCAGCCGCATTTCTATTTGAATTTTGCGAAAGGCTACTTGTACTATATGATGGATGTGTACGACTATGCTCCATACCGCGATTATTATATTGAGCACAACCGATACATTCATGAACAAGTTTTAGATCTCACTACCGATCAAAAACAAAAATTATTCAGTTACCTCCAGTGGAACAATCTGCCCCAAAATCAAAGCTATCGATACGATTATTTTTATAACAATTGCGCCACTAAAATCAGGGACGTATTAAAAACAGTTCTGAAAGATGAGCTGACCTTCGATTCCACATTTATCAAAACGAACTACACCATTCGTAACCTCACCGATCTCTATCTTGTAAAACAACCTTGGGGCGATTTGGGAATTGATATCTGTCTTGGATTGCCGATGGACAAGAAAGCATTGCCGTCCGAATACATGTTTCTCCCCGATTACATTGAAAGCTCTTTTGATCACATGACCAACGTTGCCATTGGCCATCCATTAGTGAAAGAGAAAATCTCTGTGTATGAATCAAAGCCAGAATCATTACCCTTCCATTGGTACCATCCCTGGATTGTTTTCGGGCTGGTTTTCATGGGTGTAGCCTTCATTAGCTGGAGGGATTGGCAACAAAAAAAAATCTCAATATGGCTGGACGTGATTCTGTTTTTAACAATTGGGCTTCTTGGAATTTTACTTCTTCTGCTCTGGACAGCCACAGATCACAAAGCAGCCGCTGTGAATTTCAATTTGCTGTGGGCATTGCCAACGCATGCAATAGCAGCCTTAACACTGCTGTTCAAAAGAAATGCTCAATGGCTAAAGACTTACTTTCTGGTCACCGTCATCATTAGTTCACTCTTACTTGCCGCCTGGTCTTTATTGCCGCAAGGGCTGAACATTTTTTTGATCCCAGTTGTCGGGATAATTTTAATTCGTTCTCTGCTGTCTATTAAACTTGATTCATTATGAGAGTCATTCTCCTTGCATGCGTATTGTTCTCATTTTCAGTTCAAGGACAAACTGTTGTAGACAGCATCTTCAGCAAATATGAAAGTATAGAATTGTCTTCAATGAATTTTAACGACAGTCTTTTCTTACGAATAAAAAATCCCGCGCAGCCTTTTCAATATTTTTGGCTTCTGAAGAATAACACCCACAAAGAGATTAACTTGAAAGAACTGGACCGCGAAATAATTTTTGCAATTACAAAATCTTCAAGCGCTGTCACGTACTACTACTTGGCTAAAAACGGGAAGAAAATTGAATTAAATACGCTCAAAGTAAATCATGATGGTTCAAAAAGTATCTCCAGCGAATCTATAAAAATTGATGGACGATTTATCGGCAGTTATCTCGATGAAAATCTTCACGTACTAACGTTTAATAAAAATGAGAAGTTTTTTCTTACGGATACCGAACTGGCAGACGGACGCGTAGTAAAAGAGAATCGTTATCCTCTCGGAATAAATTTATCAAACCATGGTCAGATCTCATTTATCACAGAAGAAGACCATTTATCACCTGTAAAAGCTTCATCAAAATTAAAAATATACAATCGCCAAAAAGAGCTAGTCATCATTTCAGATGACCCCTGCAGGCCAGATAATGAAGATGATCTTACCAAAAACTTTTTTCTCACTTCGGTTATTCGGATCGACAAAATAAGCGGTAAGACAATAGCACAAACTAAATTTGAAAAAAGAAAAGGAGACTTTCGAACTTTTCTTTGGAGAGATAACCTCATTAGAATGACTTACGAGGACAACAATAATGGCGTTGAACTCTCATCATTTACATTGGATGGATTCGCTCAAAAAACCATTCAGCATCTACCTTTTGAAAGCCTAACAACAGTTGTTCGCGATGGAGAAAATCAGCAAATTCACAGAGGACAAAGAAAAGTAAAAACTTGGGGTGGAAAGCCATTCATCTTGATTGACACATTGACAAATAAACTAGTGCTCTCAGTCGGGGCCATTTGGGAGATCAAACAGAATGTACCGGCATTACCAGTATTTGGACTAGCAGGGGTGCTAACTTCATTTTTTATCAATGGATTATTACTGGACTTAAACGGAGGCCCAATAATTCAAAATTACTCTTACTTCGCTGGAGATTTAGTGAAAGATTTCATGCCTATAAAAAACGAAAGCTCCAGCCGAAAAAAAATTGATGACTTCGAGATCAGGCAAAACGAGCAAGCAAAATTCTATCGATACAAAGGTTATGCAAGATTCAACGGAAAAATCTATTGCTTCTATAAAGAAGAAAATAGAAAATCACCGTATCTTAAAATTCTCTCATTCTGATCAAATCAAATATGAATCGGCCTGTTCTCAGTAGCTGCTAAACAAGCTTCTTTCACTGCCTCCATGTACGTTGGATGTGCATGACTCATACGCGCTACATCTTCTGCAGAAGCGCGATATTCCATCGCTACCACTCCGGCAGCAATCATATCAGCCGCACGTGCTCCAATGATATGCACACCTAAAATTTCGTCTGTCGTTTTGTCGGCCAATATTTTTACAAGACCATCGAGATCCATCGAAGCGCGAGCACGCCCTAACGCCTTGTAAGGGAAGTTACCCGTTTTATAAGCACGACCTTGCTGCTTCAATTGTTCTTCTGTGTACCCAACACTTGCTACCTCGGGCCATGTATAAACCACTCCTGGTATCAATAAATAATTAACGTGTGGCTTTTGTCCCGCTAATCGCTCTGCAACATACACTCCTTCCTCTTCGGCTTTATGGGCGAGCATCGCCCCGCGCACTACATCCCCAATTGCATAAATATTGTCAACCTTGGTCTTGAGATGGTCGTCAACCGGAATCTGACCTTTTACTGTTTCAATACCAACTTTATCCAATCCCAATCCGTCCGTATAAGGTCTCCTCCCAACACTCACCAAACAATAATCACCCTTCAATTCAATTGCATCGCCACCCGCTTTAGGTTCCGCTTTCAGTACAACTTCGTTACCCTTATTTTCTACTGCTGTTACTTTATGACCGAGATAAAAATCCATGCCCAACTTTTTTGTAGCTCTCATCAACTCCTTACCCATCGTACCATCCATGGTTGGGATAAGACTGTCTAAAAATTCCACAACAGAGACTTTCGCGCCCACGCGGGCATATACTGAGCCTAGCTCCATACCTATCACTCCACCACCTACTATTATTAAATGTTTTGGTATTTCCTTTAACTCTAATGCTTCTGTACTGGAAATAATTCTTTTCTTGTCAAATGGTGCAAATGGAAGTGCTGTGGGCTTTGACCCTGTAGCGATGATTACATTTTCCGTTGTGATGGTAGTTTCTTTTCCATCGCCCGCGGTAATCTTGATCGTATTTTTATCTACGAATGAGCCTACTCCTTTATGAACATCAATTTTATTCTTCTTCATCAGAAAGGCAACTCCATCCACATTTGATT
>CAZNCO010000283.1:0-6252 GCA_964571345.1 uncultured Ohtaekwangia sp. | reverse complement strand
GTGTGAAAGAATTTAAAACAATGATTGCAAAGCATAAAATTGATTTGCCGCAAGGCCTTGCTAAAGAGTGGACCGAAGAACAAATCACTGCCATGGCAAAAGTAGCTTACAACCTTCCGCACATGTGGAGCCACGCCATCGGGCCAGATTGGAAAGAGAAAATCACTATCGAGAGTATCAGCGAATTGTACAGAAGACTCTAACTAAGGTACCGTGAGACGTGAGAGGAAAGAACATTCGCTCATGTTTCACTTGTCATGCTTGTAGTATTTCAAATTAGCACGCGGCCCAACCAAAGAACTCTCACTTAAAGTATAAAATCCGGTTGCAGTTGCATTCCAGCTGATTGCTTCGCCTTGATGTTCACCTTCGTATGGGATTTGCTTTGGAGCTTTTGCCAGCAGTTCAACCAGTGTCTTTTCGCCAGCTCTCTTCCAGAAATAAATGTGCTTGTAATCTTTCAATAGAACTTGCTGGCCATCAGGCGAAATTGATCCGGCTACAATGAGGGTAAGTGGTAATGTTAAGACCCTTTCCATTTTCAAGGTATCCGTTTGAAATGGATAGCTGGAATAATATACGTGCACATTGTCTTCACGTTTTGAAATAAGATACATATCACTCGTAACAGGATCCAACATCATGGTTTCCGAATCGCGCTTTCCATCAGGTAGGGTGATCACAAATCTGTCCACATGCGATACAGTTTGTTTCTCTCCGTTTTCTTGTACAGGTTCTTCAAAACGATAAATATATTTGAATTGGTGAGATGCGTTGTTATCCCCAATATCCGCGACATAAACATACTTTCGTGTGGAGTCAGGCCCAGAACCCACTGCTATGTCTTCCCAATCCCGATTTCTGATTCCTGGCAGCTCACACACAATTTTTGTTTGAGCCAAGCTGTCGATCAGAAAGACTTCGGCTGGGTTTCCACTATCGTTTAGTGTCCACAAACAACCGGGATTTGCAACGCTGGCTGCAAGACCGGAGGCTTCAGCTAATGCATCAGAAACCTGCCCCATGTCCTGATGACCATCAGGCCCTGAATCATCGCATCCAACCAACAGAATCAACATCAAGATTAAAAAGAGTGGCCGCATAGTCTAAAATGAATATACAAGTTGTTCCGATTCAGATTAATTTCAAATCGAGAATTGTTGTTTTAATTTCGGGATCAAAGGTATGGGTAAAAAAAAGGAGACTACGTTCAGATTTAAGCAATTTGAGATTCATCACCATAAAAGTACAATGAAGGTCGGTACTGATGCCGTGCTGCTCGGTGCATGGGCAAATGTTGATGGCGCAAAACGAATTCTCGAAGTAGGTACTGGAAGTGGAGTTATTGCATTAATGTTGGCACAGCGGACTTCAGAAACCGCAGCAATAGATGCGCTGGAGATTGACGCAGACTCTGTGCTACAAGCAACTGAAAATGTTAAACGATCGCCATGGCCAACAAAGGTGGTTGTAATTCCCAAAGCCTTGCAAGATTGGAAGCCAGATCTCAAATACGATTTAATTATCACCAACCCACCCTTCTTCTCCAAAAGTCTGTTGCCACCCGATCCAACACGTACACGAGCACGGCATTCGGTCAATCTTTCGTCAGCAGACTTGTTAGCGTATTCAAGGAAATTACTTGCACACAACGGCACACTAAGTGTAGTCTTGCCATTTTTGGAAGGAAATGCTTTTATCCAATCTGCCATGAGTAATCAGTTTTATCTTTCGCGCCAAACGGCAGTGTTCACGCGCAAAGGCAAGCCACAGGAAAGATGGCTTTTGGAATTCAAAAAGACAGAAATACCCTGCACCCAAACAATCATCACACTATTTACTTCAGGAAATGAGCGCAGTGAAGCATATAATGATTTGACTTCCGATTTCTATTTAGCCAAGTAACCATTCATAAAATTCAATTCGAGAACTGTGTACCAAATCGTTATTGTTGTTAATTGACAAATCCTGATGTCCAGAATCCTGCTTTTTTGCCTTCTCATCTCCATTGGCGCACACGCACAGCTGCGGGGTATTCAAATAAAAAAAGCAACTGGCTCGATCAAGATCGATGCTGAGATGAATGAGACGGACTGGGAAAAAGCTGATGTCGCGAATCATTTCAAACAGCTCTTTCCTTTTGATTCCTCATTTGCCAAGGCACAGACCGAAGTGCGTATGACATATGATGACAATATGATTTACATCTTTGCTGTTATGCATAATGAGCAAGGGCCTCGAAAATATTTTACGCCTTCTTTGAAAAGAGATTATAGAGGATCCGGAAATGATGGCTTCTCGGTTACGCTCGATACTTACAAAGACAAAACTAATGGCTTTCTGTTTGGGATGAATCCATTTGGCGTACAGCGTGAAGGCCTCATTTCCAATGGTGGTAACAGCAGCGGAGACCTGAATTTAAGTTGGGATAATAAATGGTATGGAGAATCAAAAATTCTTGAAGATCGCTGGGTTTGCGAAATGGCCATACCTTTCAAAACTATCCGCTTCAAACACAATCTATCTTCATGGAATGTTAACTTCTATCGCATCGATAGTCATCATAATGAACAAAGCACATGGGCTCCCATTCCAAGGGTTTACAGCCCGACCGTAATCGCGTTCAACCGTGAATTGATTTGGGATCAACCGCTCAACCACCCAGGAGGAAATATTTCGCTCATCCCTTATGTGGCCGGAAAAAATGTAAATGACTTTCAAGACAATCTCCCGGTTGACAGAACGCCTTCTATTGGCGGTGATGCGAAGCTTGCCATTGGCCCCGCGCTCAATCTTGATCTTACGGTCAACCCGGATTTTTCTCAAGTTGAAGTAGATCAACAAGTAACTAACCTGAGCCGCTTTGAAATTTTTTATCCTGAAAAACGCCAGTTCTTCCTTGAAAATGCTGATCTATTCGGAAACTTTGGTTACTCAAATATGCGCCCGTTTTTCTCAAGGCGAATTGGAGTAACACGCGATCCCTCAACCGGACAAAATATTCAAAACCGAATTTATGGAGGCGCACGTCTGAGCGGGAAGATTGATAACAACTGGCGTGTAGGATTGCTTACGATGCAAGCTGCGGAGGATAAATCCATCCATCTTCCTTCCATCAATTACACGGTGGGTGCAGTGCAACGCAAAATCTTTTCCAGATCAAATATCGGCTTGATGGTTATAAACAAACAGGCCATTGCAGATACCACGCATCAGTATAGCAGGTTGATTGGAGTTGATTACAATCTTAGGTCAAAGGACAATCGATGGAACGGAAAGGCATTCTATCACCACAGCTTCAACGAATTAAAAAAAGACAGCGCCTATTCCGCGACCGTTCAATTCACCTATGCCAAGCCCAAAGTAGAAATAGATTTACTGGCTCAATCGGTAGGAGCCAATTTCGATCCACAGGTTGGATACTTACCTAGAGCTAGGTTCAATCGGATTGCTCCGGAATTCTACTATGCATGGTATCCGAAATCAAGGGTAATCAACAACCACGGCCCGGGCACCGATATCGATTTTATTGGAAATGATTTATTTGGAATCACCGATGCCGATTATAATTTGTGGTACAAGATTTCATTTCAGAACCAGGCAAATTTCTTCATGCGTATCCGGCAAGATTACGGATTAGTCTTTAGTCTTTTTGATCCAACATTTCCAGCGGACGCCACCAAGGCAAAAAACCTCCCACTACGATCTCATTACTATTGGAATTCTGTCATCTTCAATTTCCAATCGAATCCTCAAAAGCGACTAACCTTTTACTTTCAAACCAGGCTCGGCCAATATTACAATGGGCATCGTGCAAATATTGATGGAAATGTAAGCTACAGGATTATTCCCCACGCCATTCTTTCACTCGACTATTCTATAAATCATATTTCACTTCCCTCACAATACAACAGTGCCGACTTGCTGATACTTAGCCCAAAGTTTGATTTTACTTTTTCGCGAAAGCTTTTCTGGACAACCTACGTGCAATACAACAATCAGATCAGCAACGTAAACATCAACTCACGCCTGCAATGGAGATTCAAGCCGGTATCTGACCTCTTCATTGTTTACACCGACAACTACTTTGCTGAGGCTAATTCTCATGGCGATTTTATTTACATAGGGCAGCCAAAATTGCGAGCCCTTGTAATCAAGTTAACCTACTGGTTTAATATATAAATAGAATTATTTACGATTCATTAACAATTATTTGTATTTGATTATCAATTACTTAAAAAAACATATATACATGTTTAAACATATATTAAGGCTTTTGTGTTATGATTGCGAACCAAAATAAATAACTATGAAAACATTGAATGTATTTTTTGCATTACTTCTTGTGGCGGGTGTAGCATCTGCTCAAACAACTAACTGGGGCTTAGACAGAGGCCACTCAAAAGTAGGATTTAGCGCAACTCACTTTGTTGTCGCTGAAACCGAAGGAGAATTTAAAGATTTTGACGTAAAAGTTTCAAGCCCTTCAGCTGACTTCAACGGAGCAAATGTAGAGTTTACTGCTAAAGTTGCTTCTATCAATACGGAGAACGAAAAGCGTGACGGCCACTTGAAATCTGATGATTTCTTTAATGCTGAAAAATTCCCTGAAATAAAGTTCGTAGGAAAATTAGAAAAGCAAGGCAGCAAATACGTATTGAAAGGAAACCTCACGATGCGTGACGTAACCAAGCCTGTTTCTTTTGATGTAACATATGGCGGAACTACTTACATTGAAGCTTACAAAGCAACAAAAGCTGGCTTCAAACTGAAAGGAAAAATCAATCGCTTTGACTACAATTTAAAGTGGAATGCAAAGAACGGTGCTGACTATGTTGTAGGAGAAGAAGTTGAATTGAACGTGAAAGTAGAATTGAACAAGCAAGCTTAATTCTTCTGAAAGAATAGATCAAAGAGGTTGCCTTATGCAGGCAGCCTCTTTTACAATATGAAAATTGAGGAGGAAATAAAACAAACGCGATTTCGAAACGCACACCAAAAAGCAGTGATTAATCTGCTTTTCACTTCTCATTGGCTAGAGAACAAACACAACGATTTCTTTAAACACTTCGGAATAACCGGAACACAGTTTAACATTCTTCGCATACTGCGCGGCCACCATCCGGAAAAAATATCTGGTGTAGAAATTAAGTCACGAATGCTGGATAAGAATTCTGACGTATCGCGCTTACTGGATCGGTTAATCGCAAAAAAGCTTATTGAAAAAGCTCAGTGCCCTTCTGACAAACGTGCTTCAGATGTCTTCATCACCGATGAAGGCCTTAAGCTGCTGAAAAAAATAGACGAAGAAATGGATAAAACAGATAGCAAGATGCTCAAGCTATCCGCCACCGAAGCGAAACAACTGAGTGAATTGCTGGATAAGTGTCGCGGTTAAATTTTCGCAAGCTCGTCTTTCACAAATCCCATTAGTTCACTGATATACTTCTTGCTGAAATCGAACTTTATTCCAGCTGCCTTATATAACTCCGGAATGGTTGTCATGTTCCCTTTGCGCAAGGCATTCATGTAACTCTGCAATCCCTCCTGCTTATTCTTCTTAAAATTTCGCCACACCGCGATCGCGCCAAGCTGCGCCATTCCATACTCGATGTAATAGAAGGGAACTTCATAAAGATGCAATTGCTTCTGCCAAAGATAGTCCTTGGCGTCCTGGATTTCTGACCAGTCGGTAACTGTATCAGAAAACCGATCGAAAACTTCATTCCAGTTCTTTTTTCGCTGTGCTAAAGAATGTGTTGGATTTTCATACACCCAATGCTGAAATTTATCAATGGTGGCGACCCACGGCAGCGTTTCGATAATATCTTCCAATTGATCGCGCTTAGCACGTTTTAAATCTTTCTCATCCGGAAAAAAAATTTGCCACTGATCCATTGAAATCAATTCCATGCTCATGCTGGCAAGTTCCGCCACTTCCATAGGAGGCGATTTGAAGTCATTCAACTCCAGGTTCATCGTCAAAAAATTATGAACTGCATGGCCACCCTCGTGCATGATGGTAGTCATGTCGCGCATTGTCGATGTGGCATTCATGAAAATAAAGGGTACTCCAATCTCAGCTAAAGGGTAGTTATATCCTCCCGGTGCTTTGCCTTTGCGAGATTCCAGATCAAGATGACCCATTTCGCGCATTGTTTCGAGACATTCTCCAAGATAGGAATCCAGGTTCTTGAAGCATGTAATCGATTTCTCGGTCAAGTCTTTACCATCTTTAAACGCCTTAAGTGG
>CAZNCO010000282.1:0-6272 GCA_964571345.1 uncultured Ohtaekwangia sp. | reverse complement strand
ATGCACACCCTTCTGGATCGTTGGATTATAGAACGGCATTTTTTGTTCCGGAAAAGAAATTCTTAGGGGCCACGATAAGCACTTTTGTGTTTGATAGCATTGTCATTTGGTTCATGACAATTCTTTGTTTCGTAGCCTTGTATTTCCAATGGCTGAGGTCAGTTATTGAGTTTTTTGGGAATGTGAGTATTCCAGACAAGGTGACTGTTCCTTTTCGCAAAAAATAAAGTTTTGTTACCTGAATTGATTTTTTAATTTTGTATAGTAACCCCGTATTATGAAAAAAGTAATAATTGGTTTAGTTGCTGCTCTCTTTCTTGCTAGCTGCGGAGGTGGAAAGAAGGCCGATGAGCAGGAGTTTTTGAAGAGTCTGGACTCTGCCAAAACAAAAGGCCCAGCGATTGATGATGAGGTGATTAGTAGCATTCTTCAGCAAATTCCTAGTCCATTGGAGATATCGGTCCTTTTAAAGGAGTCAGGTACAAAATATAATCCAAGTTTATTAAACTCCCCTGATAACGAGACTAAGTATAATAGCAATTTCAAAAAGGCTCTGAACCTTGGAGTTTATGGTACGGATTTAGGCTATACCAACATTTACGAACAAAATAATGACGGCATTAAGTATTTGGCAAAGATCAAGAGCCTGGCAGATGGATTAAATATTGGTCAATTCTTCGATATTCAAACCATTGGAAAATTGGCAACAAACTCCAAGAACCTGGATTCGTTGCTTTTGATTACTACTCAGAACTTTAATAGTATTAACCAGTATCTGCAGACGCAAAGCCGGGCCAATTTAAGCGTTTTGTTATTGACTGGAGGATGGCTTGAGGCAATGCATATTACTTGCCAGGTGGCAGCCAAAGACCCCAAAAACAAGCAATTGAAGGAGAAGATTGGTGAACAGAAAATTATTCTAGAACAAATCGTGTTACTTTATTCCTTCTACAAGGATGATGAAAATATGGCATCGTTATTGAAGGATATGGAGGAATTGAAGGTTGCTTTTGATAAGATTAATATCACTTACACATATAAGGAATCTAAAGTTGAGATTGTTAACGGGGTGGCGGTGATCAAAGACAACAGCACAACCACAATTGAAGTAACTGATAAGGACATTGAAAATATTACAACTCTTACAAGTGCTCTTAGAAACAAAATTACGGGTTAACATTTAAGTATTGAATTATGAAAAAATTATCCTTTTTCCTTTTGCTCGGTTCGCTGGTTATACTTGGATCAGGAAGGGTTATGGCGCAGTGCAATCCAGATAACCTGGCAAATGAATGCATCCCTAAATTACAATCAGGATTTAACTTCCTAAAGAGCTATAAGGTAGATGGCGAAGGCGGAGCGAAGGAGAAGATTGAGTATAGCTATGTGTTTACCAAAGGAACTCAGTATATGATTAACCTTTGCGCAGGCGGTGGCAACACAGATGGTATTGTTGTGTCTTTGTTTGATTCCGGCAGAAATAAGGTGGCTACCAGTAAGATCAACGGCCAGTTCATATCAGCAATAGCCTATCCATGCAACGCAACCGGGATTTATTATATTCAATATACATTTGACGGATCTTCAACGAAATGCGGGGGAAGCGCTCTCGGATTTAAGAGATAAAAGACTTAAGTCTTTTGTAAAAAAATAAGCCGACCTTGAGTCGGCTTTTTTGTGGCTTTGCTTCACTTCTTGCCATAGTTTTGCCGTTGGATTCAATAACCAGTTATTGACTTGGATCTTATATGATGAACTTTTTGATTGTAACTTCCTCCAATCTCAAGCTGAAGGAATCAAGAGTGAAGTAGTTCTGTCTCGCCTTAATAGTTTTTGATGCCAGCACGGATTTATATTAAAGGAAATTGTCAAAAATTTATGGCAGACAGCATAAATATTTTGCGCTTAAATCCCGTTGGTAAACAGGTCTTTGACTTAGCGAGCTTATGCCGCCTTTATTGTAAAATAGAAAGTACTTCCTTTGCCAACCTCACTTTCAAGCCAAATTTTACCTCCGTTTTTCTCCACAAATTCTTTACAGAGAATTAAACCTAAACCGGTTCCTTTTTCGTTTGCAGTGCCTCGTGTGCTATAGCCACTTGTTTTTTCAAAAAGTAATTTTTGAATTTCGGGACCTATTCCTATGCCATTATCTTTAACTGCGATAACCAATTCATTAGAGCCACTGATTGTAGCAAACACCTGCACGCGACCCCTGCTCTCCGTAAACTTAATTGCATTTAAAACTAAGTTTCGCAGTACGAGGCTAAGCATATTCAAATCACCGTAGCAATATGTGCTCGGAGCTACTTTGTTTTCTAAAGACGTTTCTTTGGTGTTAAGAGAGTTTAGCAGCTTGAACGTTTCTTCAATGAGAGAGTGTAAATCAATTTTCTCTGACTGAATTTTTAATTTATCCATTTGCAGCAATGTCCAGTCGAGAAGATTGTTGATGAGCGTCTTGGTGTGGTTAAATTGAATTCTCAACTCTTTGTTCAATCGACCAAACTCCTCGGGGTTGATTTGATCATTGTCCATCATAGCTAAAATAGCCGACAAGGCATTCATTGGGGACCGCAAGTCATGGGAAATGATTGAGAAGAACTTGTCTTTCACCTGGTTTAGTTGGGCAAGTTCTTCACTTCTTCTTTTTATTTCCTCCTGATGTTCCATCAAGAGTTTGTTGATTCTGATTCTGCGCTGGCCGCTTCGGTAAACTGTAAAGAGTAAAATCACCACCAATGCCACAACAACCACAAGGATATTGCGAACAAGCTCTTGCTTCTTTAATTCATCTTTGCGAAGTTCCTCAAGTTTTGTCAGCGCCTTTATTTGGTCCTCTTTTGCCGCTGTTTCAAATCGAATCTGATCTTGTAACAACTTGGCCTCCATACCTTGACTGAAAAGGCTGTCTTCCAATTGCTTAAAGTGTTTATAATACTTTAGTGCCGTTGGAAACTCTCCTTTTAGTTCATGCAATTTTGATAAGGTTTCTACGCATTCTATTTCCAACGTCCATGATCTGGTTTGTTGCGCTACAACTAAGCTGTTTTCGATAAGCTTTTGGGCTTCGGCATATTTTTTTTCTTTAATGAATACATTGCCGCGGCCTAAGTTTACTTCAGCTATTCCAAACTCATTCTCTGTTCTCTTATAAACCGCGTAAGCTGAGTCGTAATATGCTAACGCTTTTTGATTTTCTCCCTTTGCTAAATAGGTCTTTGCGATTTTTATGATGGTTTCCGACAAAAGGTCGTTGATTGATAATTTTAAATTTCGTGAAATGCTTAACGAATAATTCAATGCTTTTAGAGCTGAATCGTAAAGGCCTCTTCTTCGATACACATCTCCGATTTCATCATAATTATAGGCTTTACCTTCATGGTCGTGTATTGCATCGCTGATATTCTGAGTTATCTTGAAATAAGATAGCGCCTTATCATACTGACCTAATTGTTTGAAGACCGAACCAATGTTGTGCAGTGCCACAGCCATCCCAAGGGAGTCTTTTACAGCGCTTGAAAAGCGATAACTTTGCGTATAATAGAAGTAGGCCTCATCAAATTTTCCGAAGGCCATAAAATCCTGTCCCAAGTTATTATAGCTACTTGCAATTCTTGCTGAATCTTTTAATTGAAACCGTATGCTCAGGGCGAGGTCATTATATTTAGCAGCCGATGCGAAGTCCCCACTAATTTCAAGATAGGTTGCAAGCGCGTGATACGCGCTCGCCTTTCCCCAAGGAATATCCTTTGTCTCGGCAACCTTAATTGCTTCTTCGGCTTTTTCAATTGACTTCTTAAGGTCGGTGTATTGAAATTCGTGTGAAAGAGCTATCAGCGTTTTGATTCTCAGGGAATCGCTTAAACTAGTGCTGCTTAATTTAGATTGGAGGCTGTCGATAATGTGTTGTCCAAACGACTTCAATTGAATGGAGCAAATGACTGCAAGGAGTAAGAGACTTTTTTTTGCCAATGCTATATGGATCATCATTCCAGCCTGAAAGTTAAATAAAAAGGTCAAAACATCAGATAAATCAACATTATTATCGCCCTAATATATTGTAAAAACGGAAACTGTTAATTCTCAAAATCGTGGCATATCTTACATCTATTGGATATGTGCTTAATTACTCCCAAAGTCTGATGCACTCGAGATGTACATTCTCTCCAAAGAATAACTTGGTTGATGCTTCAAACGCTTCAGTGAAGTCTGATACATAGAATCGACTACTACTGTTAGGTTGAGCATTCAATAGCCCTCGTTCTATTAACTGCGCTCTGAGAGAATTGGCAACGATGGTGGATGAATCCAGTATTGTGATTCTTCCTTCGAAATAATCATTAATTTCTTTTCTGATAAGGGGATAATGGGTGCATGCGAGCACCAAGGCATCTAAGCCAGAAAGGATTGGATCTGAAAGGTATTGTGAGATGATCTCTTTACTAATTTGGTTATTGAAAAATCCTTCTTCAATCATGGGCGCCAGCAAAGGAGTTGCAAGGGCTTTCAATTGGATGCCTTTGTTGCGTTCGGCTATTTTTCTGGCATAAATGGCCGATTGTACCGTTCGTTTTGTTCCAATTAAACCTACTGTTTTCCCCTCAAAGTGGGTAGCCAAGTAGTCCACCATCGGGTCGATGACGTTGATTACAAAAGCCTCATTTCGAACATATTCTTTGAGTAATTCATAAGCTGCAGAGCTGGCCGAGTTGCACGCAATAACAATTACTTTACACCCTTTCTGGAGTAGAATATTTGCAATTTTTATCGAGTACGCCTGGATTGCTGCTTCTGATTTATCTCCGTAAGGAAGGTGAGCTGTATCTCCAAAGTAAATCATACTTTCATGAGGCATCGCCTGTCTGATTGCATGGGCAACCGTGAGGCCGCCAATACCACTATCAAAAACTCCAATTGGATCGCTTGTTGAATGTTTCAAGTTGAGATGAGTTGTTTCTAAAAAAAAGATAGCCTGAAAATCAGGCTATCTCAAAGCTTAAACTAAACTTTAGTAGAGCTATGCGTTTGTTGATAGTTTGGATAATTTAATTTCTTTTGCTTCGCGATGGTTGCAATAATCGCACTGGAAATGTTTCACCAATAAGCCCTCCTCTGTCTGCGTTGGTTTCACTTCAACCTCTTCTTTTACGATTTTGAACGTATAAAAGCCGCACTCAGGGCATAGTTCTGCATGCAGATAACTTTCGTATTTTTCAATTTTCTTATACCCCGATTTATCATCAATCCAAACATCATAATCGATCGAGTGAACGCCACTTGCTTCTTCGGCAATCTGTGATGCATCCAGATGAGTATCCTCTTCGTCCTCGGAAAGCTTTCGCATCATATTTCCATCGGGCGAAATTCTTGGCTTGTTACGAAGTTTAACCAACCGCTTTTCTACGTAGCGGGGGTAATAAATTCTTACCATGCTATAGAACGCAAAGTATCCAATCACGACAAAGCTCACTGTGATGAATATCCTCACATAGAACCATAGCATTCCATGTATAATAATATTTTCCGTTTGCACGGAATTTGCATAAAACGAAGCTGCAAAGACAAAAGCAAGGATGGCGTACCAGAAATAACGGATTTCATGGAGATTAACATAATCGTACTTTTCTTTGTAATCTTTAATTTGCATTACGCGAAACTCGTGATAAAGCAAAATAAGGATTCCAATTGCAATACATCCTAGAGTAGCCAAACTCATGTAATGATCCCAGGATATGACAAAAGATGATTCAACTTGCATAAGGTGATTAGGTTTTCACCTTAAAATTAGCAGATTCTTTCGATTTCGATGGAATTCTTAACGGAAAAATTGAACTTACTTGCTGTCTCAAGGTCTCAATCTTGCCCTTTTTGATGAGAATCAACAGCGATCGATTGGGGACTTAGTGTCACTATTTTAAGATTTTGTATTATTGCAGACCTATTTAAAATACATTTTCATATGCCAAACAGCTTACTAAAAGGAAAACGAGGTGTCATCTTTGGTGCCCTTGATGAAAACTCCATTGCATGGAAAACTGCTTTGAAAGTAAAAGAAGAAGGTGGAACCTTCATACTTACAAATGCGCCAATTGCCATGCGGATGGGGAAAATCAATGAGTTGGCAAAAACTTGTAATGCTGAAATTATTCCTGCAGACGCTACATCAGAACAAGACCTCAATAATCTTTTTACAAAATCAACCGAAATCCTGGGCGGGAAATTGGACTTCGTACTTCATGCAATAGGTATGAGTCCCAACATTATGAAGG
>CAZNCO010000281.1:0-6277 GCA_964571345.1 uncultured Ohtaekwangia sp. | reverse complement strand
TAATGATGTAGTCATCGCCAATCTTCTCACGCACTTTTCGAATGTGCACGTCCACCGTTCGTGACAACACATACACATCCGATCCCCAGATGTTTTGTAACAGTTCATCGCGGCTAAAAACTTTGTTTGGATTCTGCGCCAGAAAAAACAGCAATTCAAATTCCTTCTTTGGTAAGCTGATTTCGCGGCCGTTGATACGCAATGTATAGCTGGTGCGATCAATCAGCATGTCACCAATCTTTATTTGATTGTTTCCGCTCTTGCTGGCAGTACCTCTGCGAAAAAAAGCACTGATGCGGCTCATCAACGCACGTGGCTTGATTGGCTTTAGGATATAGTCATCAGCACCTACATCAAAAGCTGCTACTTCCGAATATTCTTCTGCGCGAGCTGTAAGGAATACCACGTACGTATTGATCAATTCAGGAATCGCCCTGATTTGGCGGCATGCCTCTACGCCATCCATCTTGGGCATCATAATATCCAATAAAACTAAATCCGGGTGGAATTTTTTCGCAATATCCACGGCCATCTGGCCATTGGTTGCTACGCGCACATCATATCCTTCTTTTTCCAGGTTGTATTTCAATAATTCCAGAATAGGCTCCTCGTCATCTACTGCCAAAATCTTGGGTGCGGGTTTGCTTGCCATATTTTTACCTTCCTATTTTTCTACGAAAGTAGAGAGAAATTAACCTAAGAAAAAGCCGGTGTTAAGGACTTAATGATTCCTTAATAGTGTAGAAAGGTTTTCATAACGAATTGCCAAAAGTCTACAAGAATGGATGTGTTTTTGCCAGGTGCGCAATATAACCTTTCAGATCGCCACCAAATTTTCCTCCAAGCTCCAACGCAAAATCCTTTTGTTTGGCCTGATATAAAGCATACGACATGAAGTACGTATTGTTGGGCATTCGTTTTATTGATTTGGAATCTCGCTTTTCATACAGCGATAGCGTGTCTGCCGCTTCAATGATTTTGCGAATCATCTTTTCTTTCTTCTCCAGTTTTTCCGCGCGTGGTTCTTTGTTATCGAAAGATTTGTAAAGACTGTCAAGCATTTTTGTCCCTCTTAAAATATGTTTTCCGTACTTCCGGTAATCCTGATCTTCATGAAGATATTGTGCGTATTCTTTGGATTGTAAACCATATTTGTTGGCAAGAAAATAATACACGGCTGTGTCGCCAATGAAGGAAGCGAGATTTTCATTGAAGTCGGCATCCCCTTTTATAAATATGGTCGAGTGCACCATTTCATGAATGATCAATCCAGCTAGATCGCCTTCTGATCGCTTTAGCATATTGCTGAGAATGGGATCGGTAAACCAACCGAGTGTGCTCCACCCGCCCGGATTGCGAATGCTCACATCAAATCCGAGGGAGTCTAATAATTTTGCTTCGGCCATAGCTTTTTCCTTTTCGAAAAAACCTTTGTAGGGCATGCTCCCAACAATTGGATAATGCCAGAGCTTGGGTTTCAATTCAAATGCTTCGCACGCTTGCACTACCCACATCAGTTCTTGCCCCTTTTGGTCAAAAAGGGTCTTGTAATTTTTTGTGTCTTTTAGTCCAAGTGAATCGATGGCAAACTTTCTCACCTCTTCAATCAAATGAAGTTTTGCTTTCAAAGAATCAGGGAAGTTGGGATCCGCCAGAAATTCTTCTACTGGTTTCGAATTCCATATTATATTGAGCTGGCCTTTGCCCATGCGTAATCCATACGCCACCCATTCCCATTGCCAGATCACAAGAACACAAAAGGCTAGTAGAAGACCCAGAAATATTCGCTTAATCACGATGAAAAGTCAAAGTTTAAAAAAGGTTAATGGCGAGTGAAAATCCCCACCAAAAATAGAAAGAAACCTTCGCACCGTTGGAATAAATAAGGAATTACAGTTGTCTATCTGGCATTCACATGCTATTTATGAAAACCTCAACATTAGTTCTAGCACTGGCGTTTATTCTTTTATCCGCTTCAGGCTTCTCACAGGTAGAAGGTGTAATCACCTACGAAACCCGCATCAACATGCATCGCATGTTGCCTCCTGGGCAGGAAGATCGTAAAGCGATGATTCCGGAATTCAGAACGGTTAAGAATCAATTATTTTTTAATGGCGATGAGTCGCTTTACAAGCCTTTGATTGAGGAAGAGGAAGATGAAGGCCAAGGCGGCCGCGGAGGAAGAAGATTTCGCCCGATGCAACAGGAAATCTATTTAAAACAATCCACGGGTATCATGCTTACCAAACAAGATTTTCGTTTTGCTTCCAAGCAATACTTGGTGGTAGATACAATAAAAGTTGCCCCGTGGAAATTTGGAACCGACACAAAGAAGATTGCTGGTTATGATTGCAAGCAAGCGTATTACACTGACGAAAATGGAAAATTAATTACAGCCTGGTTCACCGATAAGCTCCGCCCTTTTGCCGGCCCAGATACTTACAACACCTTGCCGGGAGCCATTCTTGCATTGGATGTAAACAGTGGCGAGCGCGTGTCGCTGGCAACAAAAGTGGAATTACGCCCTTTGAAGAAAGGTGAACTACAGGAATTAACCGGAGGTGAAAGAATTTCACGTGCTGAATTTCGCAAGAATATGGAGGAGATGAGAAAGCGCAGACAAGCAAACGGTTTTCGCAATTAGTCATTGATGAAAAAAGTTCTTTTAATTCTGACTCTTGCCGTTTCATTTTCGTCATACGCACAGAAGGTTGTTGTGAAAGGTCAGTTGTTGGATTCCACTTTCGTGGGATTACCCTCTGCTACAATTATGATTCTTCTGGCTAAGGATTCATCGCTTGTGAATTTTGGCACAAGTAACACGGAAGGTCTTTTTGAAATTCGGAATGTGGCTGCAGGGAATTATTTTCTAAAAGTTTCTTACATCGGTTATCATACGTTGATCAAACATTTTGAAACGCAACCGGGTGTGCCGGAAGTGAATCTTGGAAAATTGACTTTACAATCGCAGAGTAAATTATTGAACGAAGTGACAGTGAAAGGAGAGAAGGCAGCGGTAGTTGTAAAGAAAGATACTATTGAATTCAACGCCACCGTTTTCAAAGTAAAAGCCAATGCTACCGTTGAAGACTTAATTAAAAAAATGCCAGGCATCGAAGTAGCGCGTGATGGAACGGTGACAGCACAAGGTGAACAGGTGCAGCGCGTGATGGTGGATGGCAAAGAATTTTTTGGTCGCGATCCGAAACTTGCTACACGAAATCTTCCGGCCGATGCTGTTGATAAAGTGCAGGTGTTTGATAAGAAATCCGATCAGGCCGTTTTCACGGGAATAGACGATGGCCAGCGTGAGAAGACAATGAACTTGGAACTCAAAGAAGAAAAACGTCACGCAGCATTTGGTAATGCGATGGCGGGAGCTGGCTCCAACGATCGGTGGCAGGCGCGCTCCAGTTTGAATAAGTTCAGCAAAGGGAATCAACTTTCTTTTCTAGGCATGGGCAACAATATTAATGAGCAAGGTTTTTCTTTTGGCGACTATGCAAATTTTGGTGGCGGCCCAGGTGGCGGTGGAAACAATACAGGAGCTTCTTTGTCGGGTCAGCAAAATGGTATTGTTACCAACGCTGCCGGTGGAGTGAATTCAAACTCGAGTTATAACAAGGAGAAAACAAAAGTCAACGCAAGTTATTTCTACAATCATCTCGATCAATTTTTGACTACCGATCTGCAGCGCGTCAATTATCAGAAAGATGGTACGTATAATTTTTCTCAGCTGAGCCGGCAAAATACAATCAATGATAATCACCGCGTGAATCTTACCGTGGAGCAAAAAATAGATTCATTCAATTCGATTAAATTCAATACCAATTTTTCATACAACACCTCCGGGCAAAATGTAAGCAGCGAAGGAGAAACATGGAATGTGGGCAACACCGCGTTGCGAAATAAGAACAGCCAGACCACCACTTCAACTTCGAATAGCTTTACGTTGAATTCAAACTTGCTTTGGCGCCACCGATTTGCAAAAAAAGGCAGGACGCTGACCAGCAACTTCACCTATGCATACGCGAACACGGGTGCCAATGGAAATCTGAACTCAGTCAATAATTTTTACCTACCGAAGGATACCACATCCGTTGTTTCGCAAACCAATACACAAACCACCATCAGCCCGACCTACGGATTGACGCTGACCTACACCGAACCGCTTGGCGGAAGAAAATATCTTGAGTTCGACTATAACATTACTTCAGATATCAATAAAGTGTCGCGCGATGTGTATGACTGGCAAAATGAACAACCGACTTTTAATAACAAGTTGAGCAATCGATACAACAGCAACTATCTCTACAGCCGACCAGGTATTAATTTCAAGATCAATCGCGATCGCTACAATTTTACTATAGGTTCAGCTTTTCAACAGACAATGCTTGATGGAAAACTGCTGCTAACCAACCAATCTATCAATCGAACTTTTCAGGCTGTGTTACCTGTAATGCACTTCAATTACGACTTTGCTATGGGCAAACGTCTTCGCATCGATTATACAACCTCCATGCAGGAACCAACGATCTCACAATTGCAGCCCATTATCAACAACTCAGATCAGTTGAATCTCAGTACAGGTAATCCACAACTGCAACCTGCCTATGTCAATCAACTGCGAATGAATTTTAATTCATTCAGTCCTGAAAAGTTTTTTAGTGTATTCGCGTTAATCAACGGAAACTACACCACTAACGCCATTGTGAGTTCGCAAACTACAGATCCATTTGGTGTGCGTCTGACTAAACCTGTAAACGTAGGAACCGGGGCATCCCTAAGCGGAAACTTTAGTGTTGGTATTCCCATCACAGCAATTAAGAGTCGTGTGAATATCGGGCCAAATTATTCGGTGTCCCGAAGCATCAACCTGATCAACAACGAGGAGAATAAGATGATTCAGCAAACGCTCGGTGGAACGGTGCGCTATAATTTTTCACTCGATGAAATTTTGATTGTTGACTTGAGCACGAATCTTAGTAAGCAAGAAACAAGTTACAGTTTCAATAGTCAACAAAATCAGTCCTTCTTTAATCAGACGTACACCTCTGAAGTGAATGTGAATTTTTTGAAGAACTATGCCTTCAACACTGAATTCAATTATTTCGATTATCGCAGTGCCACCACAAATTTTCATCAAACCATTCCCCTCTGGAATGTTGGGGTTTCACGCTATATGCTTAAAAACCGATCCGGAGAATTAAAATTTGCCGTTATCAATTTGCTGGACTACAGCTTGAGCGTAACACAAACGGCCAGCACTAACTATCTGCAACAGCAAACCACCAACAACCTGGGCCGTTATATCATGCTTAGTTTTACCTATATTCTTAACAAGCAGCTCAATCCGATGGGAGGCATGCGCCAGCGCGGTGGCGGAGGCAATCGAATGATGTTTCGCCAGTAATTGAAAAGAAACCTGCTTTCGATCTTAGCTTTCGGTTCGTATTTTAGAGCTTTCATTTTACTTCAATGAAGAACTTAATTACGATTCTCCTTGCGTTAAGCTTTCAACTTTCCTTTGGCCAAAAGAAGGAAGTGATTTCTCCGTTGAAAATAGAAACCAGAGTTTTAGATAATGCAAACCTCCTTACTGCCCAGCAGAAGCAGAGTATATTTTTACTCATTCAAGATCTTGAAAGGCAGGTAGGTTCTCAACTAGCTATCCAGACGATTCAAAGTTTAAACGGTCAGACCATAAACATGTACTCTCTTAACCAGGCGAACAAAATGGGGCTGGGCCGCAAGGCATTTAAAGACGGAATTCTAATTGTGTACGCCATCAATGAAGGGCAGGTGCGGATTGAAGTTGGCAAAGGACTGGACCAGATTATCACTAATGACATAGCCACCATCATCAACGAGTCGATCCTGGCTCCGCAGTTTAGAGTCCAGAATTATGCAGGTGGGTTCTACAATGCGGTGAAGGCAATTAAAGAAAGGATCGAAACAGATCGTACCTCGATTGGGAAAAGACACTGAAGAAAAACTGAGAGGAGGATTTCTCTATCAACTGTTCGCAATTTCTTCCGCTTTATAGCCAACTTTTTGCAGGGCTTCAATCACTTGATCTTTTTTTGCTGCGTCATTTTTAATTGTTAAAACCTTTGCGGGATTTTGGATATCTACAGTCCAGTTATTCTGGCCCACTGTTTCGTTTAAGGCTGGAGTTACTTTGGCAATGCAGCCGTCACATTTGATGTTGGTTTTAAATTTCAGTTCGTTCATAAGATAAATTTATTTAGTCCTTTTCATTTGTTACGTTGTAGCC
>CAZNCO010000280.1:0-6285 GCA_964571345.1 uncultured Ohtaekwangia sp. | reverse complement strand
GTATTGGATCTTGGGATAATCAATCTGCCCATGATGAACGAGCCCAACCACCCCTCGGTAAAAAAATATGAACATGAGCACACAAAGCAGTGGAGTAACAAAATAGAAGCTGCGGATGCTTTTATCTTTGTAACTGCAGAATATGATTTCAGCTATCCTGCGCCATTGAAAAACGCACTCGAATATTTGTATCAGGAGTGGGGTTACAAGGCTGCCGGTATTGTAAGTTATGGTGGAGTTTCAGCCGGCACACGTGCTTACAATGCTTTAAAAAATGACCTGGCTTCATTGCGGGTGGTAGCCCTTGCTGAATCTGTGAACATCCCCTTCTTCACACAGTTCATCAACGATGAAAATCAATTTGTCGCAAATGAAGTTTCTCATAAAGCAGCTACCAACATGCTGAAACAACTGGTACGCTGGACGAAGGGTTTGAAAATTATTCGCGAAGACAAAGCGTGAGCACCAGAAATTAAATAATAATCTTTCAAACAGATTATGGAATTAGACATCTATACATTCGCAGACATGCAGCCCGATCATGGTGCAGGCAAAGCGATGAACACGCATCAACGCATGAAAGATCTGCTGGAGGAAATTCAATTGGCCGATCAGGTAGGACTGGACGTATTTGCCGTTGGAGAACATCACCGTGCTGATTTTGCCATCTCTGCCCCTGCCGTTGTTTTGGGCGCGGCTGCCGCGATTACAAAAAATATTAAATTATCCAGTGCGGTCACGGTACTTGGTTCCGATGACCCTGTAAGAGTGTTCCAAAATTTTGCAACGGTAGATCAGCTTTCGGGCGGTCGTGCGGAGATCATGGCAGGTCGCGGATCTTTCATTGAGTCGTTTCCATTGTTTGGGTACGATTTGAAAGACTACGACAAACTCTTTGCGGAAAAATTAGATCTCCTGCTGAAAATTAACCGGCAAGAAATTATTTCATGGAAAGGAAAACACCGAGCATCTCTGGATGGAATTGGAGTTTATCCACGTGCGTATCAAGAGCAGTTGCCCATTTGGCTAGCAGTGGGTGGCACGCCAGAATCTGCTGTGCGCGCAGCATCGTTAGGATTGCCAATGGCATTGGCGATTATTGGTGGTGTGCCAATGAACTTTGTGCCATTCATTAATTTGTATAAAGATACTGCTCAGAAAATGGGGAGAGATTTGAATACACTTCCCCTTGGAATAAACACGCACGTATATGTTTCAACCTCGTCACAGGCGGCTGGTGATGAATATTATCCTTCTTATGCTGCCATGATGGGCCGCATTGGCCGCGAGCGTGGTTGGCCTCCTTTAAGTCGTGAGCAATTCGAAGCAAGCCGTTCTTCAAAAGGCTATTTGATGGTAGGCAGCGTGCAGCAAGTGATTGATAAAATCCTCTATGAATACGAGCTATTTAACAATACGCGTTTTCTGGCCCAGATGAGTGTTGGCCCTGTGCTTCATAAAAACATATTACGATCCATTGAATTATTTGGAACACAAGTGGCTCCGGTCATTCGCAAAGCAGTTCAGGATAAAAGGAAGCTGGTGACGAACAGCATTGAATCAATTTAAGAGTCTTTGAAAATGACAACAATGCCAGCACTCACCTATCTTGTCAGAGAACCGAAGATAAAAATTCAAAACCCACCCGTGCTCATTCTCTTGCACGGTGTTGGTAGCAACGAGCGAGATCTATTTTCCTTCGCTGATGTTTTGCCTGAAAAATTTCTGATCATTTCGGCACGAGGCCCTTATGCATTAGGAGCAAACCGATATGCATGGTATGAGGTTGACTTCTCAACGGGTAAACCTGTGTTTAATAAAGACCAGGAAGCTAAGAGCCGCAAAACCATCCTTACATTTATCGATCAACTGAAACAACTTTACAACATTGATGAAACCCAGATTTACATTGGAGGATTTAGCCAGGGAGCAATCATGTCTTACAGTGTGGGCCTCACGCATCCAGAAAAAGTTAAGGGCATCATAGCTCTTAGCGGGAGATTGCTAGAAGAGATTAAACCTATCATTTCCAAATCAGAAGATCTTAAACAACTCGAAATTTTTATAGCTCACGGCTCACAGGATCGGGTGCTCAACGTGCAATACGCTCATGATGCAGTTGGCTACTTAAAAAATCTTGGCCTTGCTACTTTTTTCAGAGAGTACAATGAAGGCCACAGTATCAGCCGGGAGGAATTAGGCGACCTCGTGAATTGGTTGGCTGCTAAGCAGGGAAGCTAACAATCACTTCCGTTCCCTCTCCTAGCCTGCTATTAACCTGAATGGTGCCGTTCAATTTTTCCACAAGAGCCTTTGTGATGGATAAGCCCAGCCCCGTAGAGCCTTCGCCTGCTGTAGGGCGTGCGCTTAACATTTGAAATTTCCGAAACATCTTTTTCTGATCGTCATCAGAAATTCCTGGTCCTTCATCGCGCACAGAAAAAATCAAATTCTTGTCATCATTCCGCGCAAGCATATAAATTGATTTTCCGTTTGCAGAAAATTTGCTCGCATTGCTTACGAGATTGTCGAGTATTCGTGTGAGCATTAATGCATCGGTGACGGAAGTGGTCTTTGCCAATTGAAGTTGCGTTTGCAGTCTTTGCTGTTTTTTTAGAAGTTGACCTTCCATACTCAATTGAAAGTCGTGTATAAACTTCGCCACATCAACAGTTTCAAGGTTTAGCCGCGGGGTATCATGCTGCATTTTCTGTGACTCAAGTAAATTATTTATCAAATGATTACCTTGATCGATGGTCGTTTTAATATGAGCAATGTATTCGTCTTTTTCTTCTTTTGTCAAAGGCTCTGCCATCTCCATCAGGTTTGTTAGTCCTTTGATTTTATTGAATGGCGCTCGTAAGTCGTGTGATACAATGTTTAAGATACTGTTCTTTTCACGGTTTTCTTCCTCAAGACTGTCTGATTTCTGCTTCAGCTGCAAGTTGATTCTGGCGATCCGTTTCTGATTTCGATACATCACAATAGCAAGCATAAAGATTAAAGCGGCTATGACTACAATGGAAAGAAACTGCTTCCGCTGCCGTGCATCTTTTACTTCCTGTTCAGCTTTCGTAGCAGCTTCTTTTTTATCGAATTCATAATTCAATTGAATCTGCACCATCTGTTTTACATTCTCTTCATTGAAAATGCTGTCTTTGATAAATGTGTAGGTCTTATGATGTAAATAAGCGTCTTTCCAATTTCCGGTCACACTATCCAGCCGTTCCAATCCATGATAATAATCGGCTATTAAAGCGGCACTTTTAAGATCGTTTGCAATGGAAAATGCTTGGGCGTAATATTCACGGGAGCGCTTGAAGTCTTTCAGCATACGATAGCACTCACCTATTTTACAGTCCACGCGTGCGAGATCCAGTCGGTTTGACCATTGCTTAAATAACTCTGCTGATGCCAGGTAATGCTCCAGTGCTTTGTCTAAATCACCACGCGCTTTATCGACTTCGGCCATACCATCATAGGCGTTGCCCATTACGTTCACATCATTTACTTCCTTTCCAAGTTCTAATGCACGATGATGATTTTTCTCTGCCTCAGCATAGTTCTTAAGCAGGCAATAAACTTTGCCAACCAAGTTATGATTATATCCCTGATTAATCAGATTTCCAGTGGCGCGGAATACCTCACCACTTTTTTCAAAATATTTCAACGCTTGCGCATAATTCCCAAGGTGAATGTAGTTTTCTCCAATCTCCGAATATCCTGCGGCAATGCTTTTCTGTTCTCCAAAAGTTTCAAACAGATTGATCATCTTGAAGCCAGCTTTTGATGCTTCAACATAGTTCCCTTGCCTTCTGTAAACCCAGGCAATCAATTCGTAGATGTACGCCTTGTTCCGTACATCATCGAGCTTTTCATAAAGGTCCAACGAATATCTGAAATTCTTCATGGCTTCAGGATAATCTCCTCCATCCGCATAATCCTGACCGATGTATCGTATTGTAACAGCCAGCTTCTCATCGTCCTTCAGTCGCTCAAATATTGCCTTCGCGTCATTGTGATATTTCAAGGCAAGGCCGAACTTTCCATCGCGCCAATAAATTCTGCCAACAGCATTCTTGATGGCTGCAATACCTGATTGCGACCCAAGCTTCTCTGCCAATTCCATTGCAGGCTGCTCAAACTTTCGTGCCTCGTTCCTATTGAAGTCATTGTAAGCTGTAATAACGCTAACATACAAGTCTAGTTTGGAGAAATTCTCACCTGCTTTGGAAAGCTGCTGCAACAGTGAATCTGCAAGTGCCTGACCTTGTTTTTGTGCCGCGGAAGTAAAAAATAGTATAAGAAAGAAAGGAAACAGAAATCTCTTCATAGCAGCCAACGTGGAGACAGCGGTTTAGGCAACTGACTCTGCCACTAAACTAATTTACAAAATCCGTACTTCAAAAGTTATCATTGTCTGAATGGGAAATATGACAGAAAAAAAGAAAACGCAATCCTCACATATTAATAAATTTCTAATAAGCATTTCGTTTAAGGATCGATGGAATAAAGTCAACAAAGGGATTGGTCTTAACTCCCACGCCAAACATCATATTCTTTCTTCGCCCTTCGCTTCCACACGGGATTAATAAGTTTCACCCAGATTATATTTAACGGCTTGGGAATAAAACCTTTTTGACTGCTGTCTAAAGTACATTTAATTGAAAACTTCACCCGAAAATGAGAGCCAGGCATTTCAGATTCTTCCAGATAGTTGCCGCGACTGCTAGCATGATTTTATTGATCTACGGTTCAACAGAACTCGCAGCACAGCCGCTTCAAAAAAAAATTCTCCTAGCCCTTTCAAAAGGCGATCACACACTGGCGATTGTAAACCCCAATACACTCAAAGTAATAACTCGCATACCCGTTGGGCCTGACCCGCATGAAGTAGTTGCATCAAATGATGGGAAGATTGCCTATGTAACGAATACAGGTGGAGGTCGCTCTTACGAAATCAATGTAATTGATCTGATTGCCAAAAAAGCACTGCCCAACATCGACACAAGGCCTTTGATTGGGCCGCATGGAATTACCTTTGAAGGAGGTAAGGTATGGTTCTCTGCAGAAGGTGCTAAGGCAGTAGGCCGCTATGATCCAACCATCGCAAAACTGGATTGGAGCATGGGCACCGGCCAAGAGCGTACACACATGATTTTTGTAACAAAGGATGAAAAAAAGATTTATACCACCAATGTAAACGCGGGCACAGTAAGTATCCTATCTGATACACTAATGCCGGCTCCACCGTTTCCGGGTGCACAACCGCGCAGAGACTGGGTTCAAACAGTGGTCCCTGTATCCAGAGGAGCCGAAGGATTTGATGTGACACCGGATGGCAAACAATTGTGGACCGCGGCAGCTGACGATGGATCCGTCTCCGTAATTGATCTTATAAGCAAGAAGAAAACATTTGTGATAGATGCGAAAGTGCTGGGTGCGAATCGCCTTAGATTTACTCCTGATGGAAAATATGCGCTGGTTTCAAGTTTGCGCTTAGGTGATCTTTTTGTTTTTGACGTAACCACCCGCAAGGAAATAAAACGCATCACCCTCGGTAAAGGTGGAGCGGGTATTGAAGTAGACGCGGATGGATCGCGTGCTTTTGTAGGCTGCACTGCCGATAACTATGTTGCTGTTGTGGATCTGAAAAAGTGGGAAGTTGTTGGACGCATAGATGTTGGCCCCGGCCCGGATGGATTGGCATGGGCTGCGCAACCTTAAAATCAAAAGTCGAACCTAAAAAACTTAACATCTTACATCGATTCAAACTAAAATGAATACCGTGCGTGAAGCTTTTCAGAATCGTAAATTGAACAACAACAAAATCGTTACAGACTACGTTCGCCTCAAAGGATCAACAACCAAACGAGTTCAATATATTGAAGCAAGTCTTTATGAGTTGCTTGTGGATACAATCGTGATGTGTATAGTTACCAGCGACCGTCAGATGATTACCAGCGAACAACTACTTGAAGCCATCGTTTCCAACCCGCCTATTACAATGAATATGGGAGATTTAACATGGATCACTTTGCAGGTGAAGAACGATTTGCTATTTAAGAAGTTTCTTGCAAGATCCTTCCAGGAATATAGTCAACACTTACAGCTTACCCCGGAAGGAAAAATTTATTTTGGACTTGGCTAAAAAATCATCATCTATATTTTCGCAGGGAATAATTATCTCACTTAATTTGTCAAAGGTAAAATTAAATCAATCTGGAACTTTTAACTCTTAACTCATGAACGTAAACAACACGATGCGCACGTACCACCGTTACC
>CAZNCO010000279.1:0-6292 GCA_964571345.1 uncultured Ohtaekwangia sp. | reverse complement strand
ACATTTCCCCATCCTTGTACCACGGCTCTTTTGTTTTTCAAATCGCCTCCCCACAACTTATAATAATGTTTTACTGCGTGTGCCACACCAAAGCCAGTGCACATGTCAGCGATCGTATACTTTTTGGAAAGATCAGGTGTATAGGTAGCATCTTCGATGACTTTTATCACACCACGTCTCAGTTGTCCGATGCGGTTTACTTTCTGAGGCTCTGTAGGTTTAAAGTGGCCATTAAATACGCCTTCTTGTGGATGCCAGATTCCCACATCTTCTGTGTGAGGGATGACTTCATGAATTTCATCTACATTCAAATCACCCCCCGTTCCATAATATGATTTCAACAAAGGCATCACGGCCGAATACCATCTGTGAAGTACGCCTTCTTTGCGTGGATCGGAGGGATCAAAATTGATTCCTGATTTGGCACCGCCAATCGGAGGGCCCGACACAGTAAATTTTACCTCCATTGTTTTCGCAAGAGACTCTACTTCTCTTTTGTCAAGGCCCTTGCGCATGCGCGTGCCACCACCGGCTGCTCCTCCGCGCAGCGAGTTGATAACCACCCATCCTTCTGCTTCACTCTCAGGATCTTTCCATTCAAAAACAATTTCAGGTTTCTTATTTTCAAATTTTTGGAGCAGGTCTTTCATTAGTTAATAATTTTTTGTTTGAAGTCAGATGGAATCGCCACACAATTTTTATCACCGTGTTAGGCGAACTTGTTAATAGCGATTTCATGATTCGATTTTATATTGAGTGCTTAATTTTTTAAACGCCAACCAAGATTCCTGAACAGGAATCCTTTTTAGCTCCTGTAACATCTTTTAGCACGTTTATTTCACCGCGCAAACGTAACACTCCAAGGAATGCAAAAACAAGTGCTTCCTTAAATGCAACGATTTTTTTTTCAGGAACAATGACCGTCACTCTCTCTTTTAACTTTTCTTCAATTTGCTGAATCAGGAAGTTGTTGAAAGCTCCGCCACCCGTGACCAAAAGTCTTTGTTTCTTTTTCTTTGCCGGAATGATGTTACTTAATTCATTGGCAACAGATTCGCAAATGGTACGAAGCCGATCGTTTAATGGAATAGATTCATCTTCAAGCAGAGTCTTGAAGTCTTTTTCAAAACTTTCTCTTCCCAGCGAGGGTCTTTCGCCTGCCGAGGAGTAATATATTTTTTCAATTTGCGATAGAAGATTTTCGTTTACATGTCCTTGCCTGCTCATCTTGCCTTTGTGGTCAAAATTTTTTCCGGCTTTGGAGGCAAGGTAGTTTAGCGCCATATTGCAATAGCAGAAATCAAACGCAGTGATTTTATTTTTTTCTTTCACAGAGATGTTTCCTATCCCGCCAAGGTTAAGACATAAGTCATAATTCTTGAAAAGAAGTGCATCTCCAATGGGCACCAATGGCGCCCCTTCTCCACCCAAAGCCACATCCAGGCTTCTAAAGTCAAACGCAACCGGAATTTTGGTTTTGGCATGAATAGCATTTCCATCTCCAAGTTGAAAGGTGAACTGACGTGCTGGCTGATGAAAAATAGTGTGACCATGTGAGGCGATCAGATCTATTTTTTTGATTTTCTCTTTTTTGATGAAAGAATTAACCAATTGGCCGATGAATTTTCCATAGCGTGTATGAAGATGAACCAGTTCCTGACCGGCAAGGTTGTGTGCGTTGGACAGGGCATCCAGCCACTCAGAGTTATAGCCAAACGTGTTAGCCGAAACTATTTCTGTTTTCCATTCTTTTTTCTTCCGCGTTAGTCTGCAGTAAGTCAGATCCACACCATCCATAGAGGTGCCTGACATGATCCCGATTACATTATAAACGTTTTTCATTGGATTGATTAAGAGATTTATAAAACTTTATGCCCGGCTAATTCATCTACTATAAAATGAACGGTCACGTTAACTTAGTTTTAATCTTTAGACCATCTGGCTTCGGTAAAGAATTTTTTCACTGTGCTTCAATTTCAAAAGTAATCAATTGTCTAATTTAAATTTGGTCATCGATTGTGGTAATACGCTCGTCAAAGCCGCGATCTTTGAAGGAGACTCATTGCGAGAGAAGTTCGTTTTTTCCGGTGGGGGCGAGCTGAAGGGGTTTCTCGAACAAAGAAATTTTCAAACTGTATTAGTTAGCTCGGTAAGTATTCCCGGTCAACAAGTGCTGAATTGGGCATCGGCCAACAAAAAATTACAGCTAACGGCTACTCTCCCGCTACCGATTAATAATCGCTATAAAACTCCCGAAACGCTGGGAGTAGATCGAATAGCCGCGGTATGTGGCGCTATCGATATTTTTCCCGGTCGTAATTGCCTGGTAATTGATGCGGGCACAGCCATCACATATGATTTTGTTGACCACAACAAAAACTATTGGGGTGGTGCTATTTCGTTAGGGATTTCAATGCGGTTTAAGGCATTGCATACTCTGACGGAACGATTACCGTTGATTTCTCCCACAGATAATTTTCAACTGACCGGAGATTCTACAGAAACGTGTATTCAAAGCGGTGTGTTGAATGGAACAGTGGAAGAGATGAATGGGTTTATAGCAAAATATCTGAAAATGTACCCCGATTTGGGTGTTGTGCTGACTGGCGGGGATACTTTCTTTTTTGAAAACAACTTGAAACAACCCATATTTGCAGCCCGCGAATTGGTTTTGAGCGGTTTGAACAGGATTTTACAATATCATGCAACGTTATAGGGGTCTTTTCGCGCTAGCGATCTTGTTTTTTGCACTTAGTTCATCAGAGGCGCAGGTGGCTCCAAGTCCAGTTTCCACTTTTGGTTTTGGTGAATTATACACTCCTGCGTTGGCGCAAAATCAAGGTATGGGAGGTGTAGGCATTGCCGCTCCAAGCAGCTGGTATCTGAATAACCAAAACCCTGCGCTGCTTGTTTTTAATTACGTTACCGTTTTTCAGGCGGGTTTACAATTGGAAAAAAAGGCTATCAACGATGGTACATCAATCGCTAATACAGGTAGTGGCAACCTGAATTATCTCGCAATAGCATTCCCTGTCAAATCCGGGAAGTGGACCACTTCACTCGGTTTAATGCCATATTCGAATGTCAACTACAATCTGAGTTATTCGGAGCCGGTGGGTGGAGGCGGATTGGGAACAGTTACCAAGAATTCAATTGGCAAAGGTGGTATCTCTCAATTTTATTGGTCAAATGGTGTGCGGCTTACGAAGTTCCTGTCCGTTGGTGTGAAGGCATCTTATTTATTCAGTTCTATCAACAAGCAAAACACAAATACTATCAATCTCAGCCTTGGAAACTACTCTTCAATTGTGACCCGTGATGCGTTTAACGGAGTAAATTTATCAGGTGGTATTTCCTTTCATAAGGATTCATTGTTTCGAAAGAATTACAGAATAAATATAGGTGCAACCTATTCATTGAGTTCAGATCTTTCCGTTGATCACAAAGTCACTAACGAATTATACAGCTCCAGCGGAGCAGTAATTGATTCTACTACTTTTATAAGACAGTCTTTAACCACTACACTTCCTCAAAATATTGGTGTAGGTTTTTCTTTTGGAAGACCAGAGAAGTGGATGGTTGCAGGAGACTTCTTGTTCATGGATTATGGTACTTATCACAGCTACAAAAACGATTTGACTGGCCAAGACCATCGTTTTGACGATCGTCCATCTCCTGCTTTTCATAGTGCTTTTGGTGGAGAGTTTACTCCAGACATTAGTGACTTTACCAACTACTTAAAGCGGGTAACTTACCGAACAGGTGTAAGCTATGATCAGTACCAATTTTTGGTGAACGGCAACCAACTTAGAGACTTTGGCATTAATTTTGGCCTATCACTGCCAGTGAACAGACTTTCTACAATTGATATTGGAGTAAAATTCGGGCGAAGGGGTGCCGTTTCTCTGAATACTATTGAAGAAAATTATTTTAGACTGTATTTTGGCGTGACTTTTAACGACAACAGTTGGTTCATTAAACGAAAATTTGATTAAGTACCTAAACGAATGAAAATGAAAAAGATGTTCTGGGCAGTGTCATTGGCAATGGTTCTTCCCTTTATTGCCTTCCCTCAATGTAGAGAATTAAAGTGGCCTGAAAACAAAGCCAAAGCAGAAGAGTGTGTAGCTATTTTTAGCGATGCCGTAAAGCAAGGTAATTTTCGTGAAGCAGTTCCTTCATTGAGATGGATGCTTACAAATGCACCACAGTGGAACTTGAGATTATATATCGATGCGGTTGAGACATATGATAAATTAGCGGGCAAAGAAACCGATGCAACTAAAAAGCAGGTATTGGTAGATTCTCTGATGCTTCTTTATGATATGCGTATTAAAAACTGCGGAGAAGAAGCAAAAGTGATGGATAGAAAAGTATTCTCTGCATATAAATACAATGTTCAGAATAAAGACAAAGTGGCTGATTTGCTTGCCATGTACGATAAGGATTTTGAGTTGAATGGTAACAACGTAATGGATGCAAACCTTGATGCATACATGACAGCAGTGCAAGCAAATTTTGTGATGTTGAAAAGCCTCTCCGATGATCAGATTCTTGCTCGCTACGATAAAATTTCAGCAGTAATTGATGCGAAGATCAAAGTTGCAGAATCGCAGAATAAGCAAGACCAGATTGAAAGGCTGAAAAAGATTAAGGCCAGTGTTGACAACAGGTTGAGCGGAATGATAAAAATGAATTGCGAGCAGGTTAAGAAATTGTTGGAGCCTAAGTTTCACGCTAATCCTACAGATCTTACGTTAGCGAAAAAGATTTTCACTTTCATGACTACGGGCGGTTGCATTGAAGATCCGCTCTGGTTGGAAGCGGCTGAGGTGATCCATAAGACCACTCCTGATTTTGGTCTTGCACTGAATATGGCCAAGTTATATTTGAAGAAAGGCAACATTGAAAAAGCTGAGACCCTTGCAAATGAAGCGGCAACACTTGGCGCAAAGCCTGATCAAAAAGCAGAGGCGCTCATATTCTCGGGAGATATATTGACTCAAAAAGGAAGTAAAAATGCAGCTCGTGAAACGTATCGCAAAGCGTTGGCTGCTGATCCTGCAAACAAAGAGGGATACGAAAAAATAGGAGATCTTTATATGAATTCGTTCAGTGAATGCTCGTTGAAGAAGAGCTTGGCAGAAGATCGTTTGGTTTACATTGCAGCCTATGAAATGTATGCACGTTCTGGAAACCAGCAAAAAATGAATCAGGCTCGTGGCCAGTTCCCCTCTGTAACAGAATTGTTTGAATTGAACTGGAAAGAAGGTGAGTCTAAGAAGATTGCGTGCTGGGTGGGCGAAACGGTTACCCTACGCACACGTGGAAAGGAATAGAATTAATTCTTACTAAAATGAAGGCTGGCATTGAATATGCTGGCCTTTATTTTTTATGATTACAGTATGTATCGACTTTTGATCTTATTGGTAGTGCTTGCGAGCTGCGAGGTAAAAGAATCTCCCAAGCCGGTGATTTACGAAGGTCCGCTTCGTGAGGCCGAAAATGTAGAGATGATTCGTGCCGAAAGGGAAAGAGTTAGAATGATCCTTCGGGCCAAGAAAGTTCAGGAGTTTGTCAACAGCGATCGAGAATTCCCAGAAGGAATTTACATTGAATTCTTTGATGCGACAGGAGCGAAAACATCTACTCTTCGGGCAAATACCGCCCATTATTTCAAGCAAGAAAACAGGTGGCGCGGGCAGGGAAAGGTAGAAGTGATAAATATTGAAAAAGGCCAGCAACTTCACACCGAAGAGCTTTTCTGGGACCCTACAAAACGAAAGATCTACACCGACAAATTTGTAACCATAAAAGATCAAACGGATGTCATTTACGGAACGGGGATGATTGCCAACCAGGATCTTTCCAACTATTCCATCAAGAATATCACGGGTACTATTGGTGTAAACGATTAAACCTGTGAAAATCTTTATCTTTGTCGCTTCATGAAACTGGTTGACATTCTTTTACTATCGCTCGCTGCCGCGTTTGTTATTATTGGTATCTATGAAATGATGGCGCTGGGTGTTGGCCAGGGATACTGGGCGATCATGTTATCCATTGCACTTTTCTTCTTTTACGGCTATCGCAAAAAAAAGTAAGATGGACTCCAGTTTATTCGCCCCGATTTTTACCACCCTTGTTTTTTCATTTTTCTTTTCAGGAATAGAGATCGCTTTTCTTTCGGCTAATAAATTACAGATCGAATTGCAGGGAAAGCAGGGCAAGCAATGGGGAAAGATCATGTCCAAATTTATTAAGAACCCCTCTGCGTTTATCGGAACCACAC
>CAZNCO010000278.1:0-6294 GCA_964571345.1 uncultured Ohtaekwangia sp. | reverse complement strand
ATCTGGGCCCTGGATATATTTCATCAATTCAGGTATTGTGATATCGCGGTTATCGATATAGGCGATTGTACCGTCCACCACTTCGCTGAGATTGTGAGGAGGCATATTCGTTGCCATCCCAACGGCAATACCGGACGAACCGTTTATAAGCAGGTTAGGAACCTTTGCTGGTAATACCGTAGGTTCGGAATTCTGGTCATCATAAGTAGGTTGAAAATCTACCGTATTCTTATTGATGTCAGCTAAAAGTTCTTCTGCAATCCTCCTTAAACGCGCCTCTGTGTAGCGCATCGCAGCTGGTGGGTCCCCGTCCACGGATCCGAAATTTCCCTGTCCATCCACCAGCTGGTAACGCATGCTCCATTCCTGTGCCATACGCACCATGGTATCATAGATAGAAGCATCTCCATGCGGGTGGTACTTACCCATCACATCACCGACAATACGAGCGGATTTTTTATACGGACGATTGTGGTTTACACCCAATTCGAGCATGCCGTAGAGCACGCGCCTGTGCACCGGCTTCAGACCATCGCGCACATCTGGTAACGCTCGTGAAATGATGACCGACATCGAATAATCGATGTAGGCTCCACGCATTTCGTCTTCGATATTGATAGGAATTATGCTCTGTCTTTCGAGGGAATCTCCGGAGTTTTCTGCCACAGTTAAATCGAGTTAAAAAGGGTTATTTTTTGCGATGCGCAAGGTAGTAAAAACCCCCTATATTCCGAGGGGTTTTTCTGGCAGATTCAGGTAAAATTTAAGGGTATTATCAAGGAATCGAAAGCTTATGAAGCACAACGGCACAAGAGCCTAAAAAGGAACGGTTCTGCCTTTAAAAAATTCCTATAAAGCCGGTAAAATCTTCCCAACGCATTCTCCAAATCCAATCCTCACACCGTCCTTCTCACAATGCCCTTTGAAGATGACCGTATCGCCATCTTCAATAAATTTTCGTTCACTTCCATCGGCCAGGTGAAGAGGGCGTTGACCATTCCAGGTAAGCTCAAGCATTGACCCAAAAGAGCCGGGAGACGGCCCACTGATAGTTCCACTGGCATACAAATCACCCACCTGGATGTTGCATCCATTTACGGTGTGATGTGAAAGTTGCTGCGCAATGTTCCAATACATGTATTTAAAATCAGAACGCGACACAGTTGTTGGCTCTGACTTCTCAGACTGAATTAAAACTTCCAGGGCAATGTCAAAGTTCTTATCGCCTTCAAAGGAAAGGTAAGGCAACACGTGAGGAAACTGCTCTGGGCCTTTTGTGCGAAAAGGTTCTAATGCATCCATCGTCACAATCCATGGAGAGATCGTTGATCCAAAATTCTTTGCAAGAAAAGGGCCGAGCGGCACGTACTCCCAGGTCTGGATGTCGCGGGCACTCCAATCATTAAAAAGTACCAAACCGAAAATATTTTCTTCTGCCTCTTTGGTGGTGATGTGTGTGCCGAGTTTTGTTTCAGTACAGGTGATAAAGGCAACTTCCAATTCAAAATCCAGTTTCTTGGTGGGACAAAATACGGGCAACTCAGCATCGGGCGGTTTGATCTGACCTTTCGGCCGATGAATAGGTGTTCCTGAAATGACAATCGAAGACGCACGTCCGTGGTATCCCACCGGTAGATGTTTCCAGTTTGGAAGCAAGGCATTCTTAGGGTCGCGAAACATCGAACCTACATTGGTGGCGTGTTCTTCGCTGCTATAAAAATCCGTGTAGTTGGGAACATGCACGGGCATCTGCATTTGCACTTCATTCATCGGAATCAGTGCCTTATCGCAAACGGCTTTGTTTGATTTCAATTCGTCATTATCATGACGTAACAATTCAGAAATGCGCGCGCGCACTTCGCTACCCTTCCTTCGACCGAGCGCTATGAAATCATTCAGAACCTTGCGGTCAAATATTCCGCGTGGCAATCCAAGGCCATCAAAAAATCCTTGCTCGTGAAGGTGAGCCAAGTTCAATACGTGACCTCCAATGGCTACTCCTGCCACTGGTGTAACGCTGCCATTTTTAAAAATCCCAAAGGGAAGATTTTGAATGGGGAAGTCAGAACCAGGCGGAACTTCTACCCAGGATTTTAGTTTTGGATCGTTGGCTTTGATTTTCATAAGAAAAGAATGCCCCGAAATTAGCGCATTCTTTTCAAATGATTTCAAAATCTATTCCGCCCAAAATTTCCAACCCAGCAACCGCGCCTGTTCAATTCTAGCAAGGCATAGCTGATATTGAAATTGAATTTGGTTCAATTCTATGCGTTGCAAATTGGAGGATGCATTCAGCAAATCCAAGTGAGTAGCGGTTCCTTGCTTGTAGCGAGATTGCGTAAGTCGCAAAGCCTCTTTCGCATAAGCTACCTGGCCTTCGGAATTCTTGATCCGCTCTTCATTAGAGGTAATGTCAGACTGAACCTGCGTGAGATCCCTTCGCAAATTATTTTCAGAAGTTTTCACAGCAATCTGGCTTGACTCATAACTCTTCTGCGCGATGCGAATATTCTGGTTCACTTTTCCGGCATTGTAAATAGGCACATTCAAACTTACGCCTAGCAGATAATTAAAAATCAGCGGCTCGATGCTGGGCTGATAGCCATTCTTGTATCCGGTGCCTCCATTGAATGTAAGCAATGGATAACGACTGTTATTTGCGTATTTCAAATCAAGCTCACTTGCCAACGTGCGTTGGTTGGCGAGCAATAAGTCAAAATTATTTTGCTTCGCATAGTCCAGCTCAGCACCTTCGTGAAAAGGAGCAAAGTCCAACTCATTGGCATTAATGTCAGCACTAGCGCCCGTAGCATATTCAAGCGATGCTTTTTGTTTTTGCAACGAGTTCACAAAATCAACTTTTCTATTTTGCTCCAGGTCAATATTACTTTGAATGTTGGTCAAGTCTATTTGTAAGGCATCTCCGCGTTTGATCCTGTTCTCAATGATAGCTTTGTTTGCCTGCAAAAATGAAAGAATGGAATCTTCCACCTCAATCGCCTTTTTCAAATAAATGATGGAATAGAAAATGCCGGCCACTTGAGAGGCTACCTGCGACTTGGCCATCTCTACATTTGTGTTCGCGCTAAGTAGTTCCGTTTTTGCTTTCGCGATTTGTGCATTCGTTTTTCCAAAATCCCAGATGGGCTGGGTAATAGACACATTGAAATTGTAGTTATTGTTGGGTTGAAATTTGATTTCACCGCCACCAAAATTAGCCTGGCTAATTGGAGTCACGTACGCGTACGAAGCTACTCCCGAAATCACAGGATAATAGTTGCTTCGCGCCAGCTCCACCCGCATCTCGGAGGCTTCCGCATTCTTCTGCAATTCCTGAATGCGCGGAAAGTATCCGAAGGATTGAGTGATCAGCGACTTTAATTGTTGATTGGTTTGCGCATCCGCGAAAGCGCTCACCAGCAACAAAGCAATAGGGATAAATATCTTCTTCATAACAAATCGTAATTCGTAATTTTTAATTCTAAATTTTTCTTTAGTGGCTTTCCTCAGAAATTTTTTGCATCGTTGCCTTGTCCACCTTCTTCGTTCTCAACAGGAACATGAAAGGAATCATACAGATGAAAAAAAGCGCGATAAGCTTAAAGCTATCAGCATACGCCAACAGGTAACTTTGTTTGCTCACTGCCAAATCCAAAATGCGATTGCTGAAATCTCCCGACTGTGAAGGGTTAATGCCTGCACTCACCGCGCCTGCCTGGTACTGTGCCATTCGCTGAATCAGATTCGGATCATTCACCTGCAGATTGCTCACCAGATCACCGCGATGGACTGCATAACGCTGCGTGACATACGTGTTCATCACAGCAATTCCAAAGGCTCCTCCCAATTGTCGAATCATGTTCGTAAGGGCAATACCGCTGGGCATCTCTTGCGGAGACAAACCCACCATCGCCTGGTTAATTAGCGGCACAGTTAAGCACGCTGTTCCTATTCCCCTGAAAACTTGAGTCCAAAAGAAAAACGGCAGGCCTGCATCCGGAGTAGCAAGCGATGAAGTGTATCCATGCAAAATGAAGAACACGAAACCGATTACCACAAAAACTAATGGTGGAGTGCCTGCCCCCAATCTTCTACCGATAATGGGCATGCAAAGAATAGCCGCGATGGCGCTGGGTACCAATCCAAATCCTGCATCGGTAGGTGTATAACCCAGGATGCGCTGCACAAGCACCGGAAAAATAAATACCGATCCAAACATGCCGAAGCCAACAGCAAAGGTGAGCACGTTACTTGCCCAAAGATTTCTGCGCTTCATCACATCCAGATGAATCATCGGCTTAGGTGCTGTGAGTTCTCGATATACGAATGAAATCAATCCAATGGCAGCTGTAATCGTAAGAATTAGAATGGCGGTGTCTTCAAACCAATCGTCTGCCTCACCGCGCTCTAACACATATTGCAAACTTCCCACACCAACGGCCAACAAAGAGATTCCAAGAAAATCAATCTCTGGTTTCTGACGGTTGGGATTTTTCTCATCTTCTGTTCTTCTGATAAAGCGAATCGTAAGAAGTGTAGCCGCTATCCCGAAAGGAATGTTAATATAAAAAATCAATGGCCACGAATAATTGTCAACAATCAAGCCTCCCAGGATTGGGCCGATGGTTGGCCCCAACACGATACCCATACCGAAGATAGCAGCCGCCATGGGGCGCTTGGCGGGCTCAAAAGCATCGAAAAGAATTCCTTGAGAAGTGGATAACAACGCTCCACCACCAAGGCCCTGAACGAATCTCCAGAACACTAGCGAAAACAGGCTTCCCGCCTGCCCACACATATAGGATGATAAGGTGAAAATAAGAATCGACCCGATGTAGTATTTTTTTCTACCAAAAAGACGAGCAAAAAAACCGGTGAGCGGGATGATGATCACGTTAGCGATAGCATAGGCTGTCACCACCCACGCGGCATCTTCAATGGTGGCACCCAAGTTTCCGCTGATGTCAGACAGGGCCACGTTCACTATCGACACATCGATCAGCTCCATGATGGCCGCAGAAATTGTGGTCACCACGATGATGGCACGTGCAAAGCCAGTAGGCAACGATGACGTTGTAGTATTTGACATGTTTGCTGAAAGGTTATTACTTCACCTTCACTTCTGCTTCCACACTAAGGCCCGCCTTCAGAATATCTTTATACTTTGCTTCTTCCAGCAACTCAATTTTTACCGGAACACGTTGCGTGATTTTTACAAAGTTTCCCGTAGCATTGTCTGGAGGAAGCAGCGAAAACTTTGCGCCTGTAGCCAAACTGAAAGATGCAACTTTGCCTTTGATTTCGACATCGGGATATCCGTCAAGTATGATGTCTACCTCCTGCCCTTCTTTCATTTTTTCCAGTTGCGTCTCTTTGAAATTGGCTATGACCCAGAATTTTTCTTTGTTCACTACCGACATGAGTGGTTGACCTGGTTGCACATACTGCCCAATCTCTAGATTTCTCTTTCCGATTTTTCCTGAGACAGGTGCATATACTTTGCAATAACTCAATCTGAGCTTGCTCAATTCAAGAGCGGCCTTGCGCGTGTCTACAGCTGCCTGTGCCTTTTTAATTTGTGCCTGTGAAGTAGCCACTTGAGAATTCGCGAAAGCCACCAGTCTTTGATTGGCAGTCAATTGCTTCTGAGCCGATTCAAAATTATTACGGCTGTCATCCAATTGCTTTTGCGTGATGGCTCCGTCTTTGAACAATGCTTCATCGCGTTTCAAATCATCGGTCGCTTTTTGCAGGCGTGTCTTCTGCACATCTTCATTGGCTACTGCCACTTGCTTATTGGCAACGCTGTTATTTAACTGTGCTTGTGTGTTCGCCAGATCAGCCTGGGCATTGGCCAGATCGGTCTCGGCTTGCAACACGCCCAACTTGTATTCACGGTCATCGATTGAAATCAGCAGTTGGCCTGCTTTCACATCGTCATAGTCTTTCACATTTAGCGTATTAATGAAACCTGCCAGGCGGCTTACGAGCGGCACGGCATTGGTTTCCACTTGTGCATTGTCGGTAGATTCATAGGCGAAGCTGTGCAGCAAAGCTTTGATTCCGAAAAATGCGGCAACAACAACTACAGCTCCAATGATGAAGGGAGCTGCTTTTCTTTTTGGTTGGGTTTGATTTTGTTCCATGATTGGCGTTATACGCGCAAAAGTAAACTTGGTTGACTATTTAGTCAACTTTGTTGACTATTATTTTTTTGTGATCTATTTTTGCAGAACTTGTGGAAATATTATTTATATGGACGAAAAGCTAAGAGATACCGAATATATATTAAGG
>CAZNCO010000277.1:0-6298 GCA_964571345.1 uncultured Ohtaekwangia sp. | reverse complement strand
ACGTTGCCCGCGTCCGACAAATTGGTGAGGGAGGTGATGCCCGAGATCAATTTTGAATTTGAGCCGGTTAATGCTGCTTCCGCGATCTTGATCAGACCAGCGCCATTTACGGTTGACATTTTGGGCATCATATCCTGACCAAGCTCTCCGTTGATTTTGAAATCTGTGCCAAACTTTCCGGTTGCCAAGGCCGCGATAGGCGCATAAGATTTGATCACCGAGAATGAACTCGCTGCCTGCTGAATCGAAAGATTGTCAATCTTCAACCCAAAATCATATTTTGGATGAGCAAGGTCTTTTGTGTCATACTTTCCGTTTACCGCAAATGCACCGCCCCACATATTGCATTTTACGTTGCGCAAGTCGGCCACTGCATCTTTGATGATCACATCCCCCACCGAGTTAGTACTGGTGTAGTCCATCATCTTCACGGTCTTGATATCTGAGTGCATTACGAAATCGATGTTATTTGGAATCGGAATCACACTGAGTTTTGAAGTGTCCTTCTTATTTGGATCAGCCGGAGCACTGGTCATAAACTCATTTAGGTCAAGAAGAGTTGAATTGAAATTCAAATTGCCCGTTATTGTTTCCTTTTTGAAAACATACGCAAGATAATTTGAGAGAGCTCCATTCACAGAGAAATCGCTCTTGCCAATTGTTCCAGTTGCGTTTTTCAATTCAACTTTCTTCGGATCAAAGCTGGCATCAGCTTCTGAGACTGTCACCGCATAAGGAACAGATTTTGCATTGAACGCAAAATCTTTCATTGAGAAAACTCCGCTGGCGGGAACGACTTTCGTTACGGGATCCATCACCCCTTTTGCTGAAGCATTGGCCGAGACTGTTCCTTTCATTTCCATTCCCTCCATTGGGAACATTTTCTGAAGCTCGCCAAGATTTAACGTTGCTTTCAGATTTGCATCGATCGGATAGTTTTTCAGGTTTTCAATTCTTGCACGCGCATCTACGGGATTTGACCCGAAGTCTAGATGAAACTTTTGCAGATCAACCAAAGTATTTTCAATCACTCCAGTTTTGTTATCAATCAACAAATCCATGTTAATATTCGTGACTGCCGTTGGAAGAGATGGATACTTGAACATGGCGTCCCTCACTTTCAAATTCACGTTGAAAGCAGGCATCTGCTTGTCGCTGTAAGTTCCTTTCACAAATCCACTGAAAGACAAATCACCCTTAGTTTCAACCTTGCCAAAGTCTTTTGAATACATTCCGGGCACCAAAGACAAAAGAGATTTGAATGAGTTTTCTGGGCTTTTGAAATTGATGTCCATTCCAAAATCCTTTTCATTCATTTTGAACCAGCCATCAGCGCTTAGCGCGAAGTCATTTACTTTCGCAGAGTTTTGCTTGAAAATATACTTAGTGTAGTTTTCCGCAATGCCGATTACTGCATCAATATCTGCATGTTTATTGGTTAAGTATTCCACACCTCCATATCTCACGGTTACAGAATCGACTTGAGTCTTAGTCTTCAGATCAAACTCTTTTTCGTTAAAGTTTCCGCTACCGCTGTGATTCATGTTGCCGAGGCCCATGTAAAATCCAAGTGATTCATCATCATACACCAAATCACCTTTTTCAATTCCCCAATAATCAATAGCGAATGAGAACTTAGAAGGCTCGGTTGATTTTACAGTATCTTTAGAAGGGTAAGTAATATTGTAATTGGCTGTACCGTCTTTTAATACCTTGACGTTAATCTGCGGACGAATCAATGTGATACCTTTTACACGAAGTTGATCACCGAACAAGACATCCTTCAAATTCACTTCAACATCCAGTTGATCAACTACAAAAAGGTGAACACCTTCAAATGGAGCGCGGTTGAAAACGCCTAATTCTTTCACCTCCACAGTGATGTTCGGGAAATTCCTGAAAACAGAAAGGCTGAAATTATTAACATCGAAAACCACATCGGCATTCACCGTTTTAGCAATTTGCTCATCTACAGCTTTCTTGATTTTATCCTTAAAAACGATCGGGAGGATAACCGCTAACGCGATCAGCAAGACTAACAACGAACTTAAACCAATAAGGAGTTTCTTAACAATTTTCATATCGAAAGAATTTGATCGGCAAAATTAGTAAACGAAGCTAGCCTTCACTAATACCATTTGTTAGCAAAAGGTTAGATTTTTATAGCCAACGTAGCATAGTGTCGATTATTTTCTTTTTCAACCCAGTATACGGAGGATGAAGAAAATACGCGACTGTTGTCCCTGACTTTTGCTTTAAGACCGGTTTCTCGTTTGAGAACGCCATAAATCCATACTTGCCGTGCGACTTTCCAATCCCGCTATTATTAACACCACCAAAAGGTAAATTTGGATGAGTAAACTGCAACACACAATCATTTACGCATGCTGAACCCGCGGACGTTGAATTCAAAACGTATTGATAAAACGATTTCTTAGTACTGAAAACGTACAAGGCTAATGGTTTGGGCTTGCTGTTGATTAGATCCGTAACCTGCCCAGCTGTTTGAAAAGGTATGACAGGCAAAATCGGTCCAAAAATTTCTTCTTGCATTAACGCTGAGTTTGGAGATACGTTTGTGACAATGGTGGGAGGAAAGAAATTTGTTGCATTATTTAGAGTGCCACTCCATTCAATTTTTGCTCCATCATTTACCGCATGTTGGAGAATATTGTTTAGCCTATCAAAATGTTTGCGATTAACGATTCTGCCATAGTTGGAAGCCGATTCTGAAATACCTTTGCCATCGCCAAAAAGCTTTACCGTTTCGGCTTTCAATAGCTCTATTAGTTCATGCTGAATGCTTTGCTCTACCAATAAATAATCTGGAGCGATACAGGTTTGACCGTTATTCAAAAACTTTCCGAACGCGATTCGCTTCGCTGTGTCTTTCAGGTTCGCTGAAGAATCAATCACACAAGGTGATTTTCCACCCAATTCAAGAGTGACCGATGTTAGATTTTCGGCAGCCGCTTTCATTACAATTTTTCCAACAGCGGGACTACCTGTAAAGAAAATATGGTCGAATGGCAAGCCAAGCAGATAACTTGAAATGTATTGATCTCCTTCCACCACTGTCACCAGGTCTTTTTCAAAATATTCGGCAACCAACTCGGCAATGAGCTTAGAAGTGTGAGGGGTTATTTCCGAGGGTTTTACAATGGCTGTATTTCCTGCTGCCAAACAAGAAATAAGAGGGCCTATGCAGAGGTTGAATGGAAAATTCCAAGGCGCAATGATTAAGCATGCTCCTTTTGGTTCGTAAACTACTTGAGATCGAGTTCCTAAATAGGTAGATGACGCATCGATTTTTATTGGCTGACTCCAGCTATCCAGGTTTGAGATCAGATGTCTTAATTCTGATAGAACGGGAAATAACTCACTTATATCTATTTCCGAAATTGGTTTGCCGAAATCCTTATGTATTTCTTCTTCAATGCGTCTGCGATTTTTTAGCAAGTGCTTTTCAAAACCCTTTAGTATCTTCTTTCGACTACTAATAGGCTCTTCTCTAAGTTGAAGGCTCCTTTTTTGCTGTCTTTGAAAGCATTCGAAAATATCCTGGGCAACACGTTCTGAAATCATTGATTTGAGGAAAGTCGATAAGCAAGATAAATCAAAATTCACTTTTAGCAGCACACCGCCTTGGACATATATTACCAAATTGTTAAGTTTAACTACAATTTATTTACAGTAGATTAACATGAGGGGCGTTTTGATCATCCTGCTTTTCATTCTTATACAAAGCATCTGTTTCGGGCAAATCGATGAAATAAAAGAATTTGCACGGGGGCTTAAAGCCAACTGCCCTACAAATCAAACTGCTCTTTTGAAGCATGCATTCCGGGAAACGCATCGGATTTACTTAAAACATTACAAAGCTTATTCGGAATTAGAGGATATTTTCAAATCGGGAGATTTCGATTGCCTTAGCGGAACCTTATTTTTTTCGGCACTCTTGAACAATCTTAACATTGAATACAAAGTGTATGAAACCAATTACCACATCTTCTTGGTCGCCATGACATCCAAAGGAGAAGTGTTGATCGAGACTACTGATAAAAACAATGGATTGGTAAATAATAAAAATGAAATTGCTGAAAGAATAAATCAATATAAATTGAATGCTGGTGGTTCCCCATCAATGTATTTGTCCAAGCTCTCGATTTTCAACGAGGTAAATCAATCTCAAATGATAGGGCTTGTACTTTTCAATAAAGCCATTTCCAAGTTCCTGCAAACCGATTACATTTCTTGTTTTAATTTCTTAAAAGAGTCTAGAGAAATATACAATTCGCCCAGAATAGGTGAATTTTCAAAAGTTTTAATTCGGCATGTTTCAACTAGCGAAATGCCTTTGGGTCAACGAGATGAATTGATTTCAAAAATTAAATCTCTCATTGAAGATCATATGTCCTTTGCTTCTAGGTAAAAGATCAATTTTGTAACACGCGGAGCTCCACTCGCCTGTTAAGCTTATGAGCCGCTTCCGTATCTTCCGTGCTCAACGGTTGAGTTCCGCCAAAGGCTTTCGTTTTAATTCTATTCTTGCTTGCGCCCTTTGCTACCAGGTAAGTCTTAATAGCATTCACACGATCTTCCGATAACTTCATGTTCAACGAAGGTGAACCTTTGATATCCGTGTGTCCTTCTAATTGAATCACCATTTTTGGGTTATCATGTAGCATTTTAACAACCTCGTCCAACTCTTCATAAGATGAACTCTCGATCTTGGCAGTTCCTACGTTAAAAATCAGATTATCCAATCTCATAACCTTGCCAACAGTATGAGTTGTTTCCGCTACCTGAGCGGCCGAATTAGGAAGTCCCAGTTCAATGTCTTTAATAACGAGTCGTTGGCTATTTGCCTGAGCCGGATCCAGCATAAATTTAGCTGGTGAATAACCCGGAGCTTCAACTTCAATTGAATACTTTTCCTTGTCAAAGAGAGGAAAAGAATAAGATGCACCAGTTAAAAATCCATTCTTGCTTCCATACGGCAGGCTTTTGTATGTGATTTTGGCCTGCACGGGCTGGCCCGAAGCAGCGCTAATTATTTTCCCTTGCGCATATATTAGGGTATCTGGCTCCTCTTGGCTGAATAGTTGACTGCAAAATGTTACAGAAATAATCAAAACAAAGAGAGTTCTCATAAGTAATTACATCTTAATGATTTTAAATTCTACTCTTCGGTTTTTGCTATTGCCCTCTTCGGTACCCGTTAAATCAACTGGCTTGGATTCTCCGAAAAACACCACGTTGATTCTACCCTTTGCAATTCCCTTGCCAATAAGATATGTCGAGACTGCTTTTGCTCTTCGTTCTGACAGCCTCATATTGTATTCCTCGGTTCCAACGCTGTCAGTGTGGCCAGCTATCTCTACCGTCATTTTTTTCCTCTCCTTCATCAGTTGAACAATTCTGTTGAGCTCCGGGAAGGATTCTTTTTTTAAAATGGATTTATCGAAATCAAAGAATACATTGTTTAATGTTATTGAAGCATTTTCTTCGATTTTTGCAATCTCTATCGGGTTGAGTCTGACATCTTCTTGGACCGAGCCCGAGTTTTTGAATTTTGTCAGATCAAGATTCTGGTTCGTAGAAAGGTGATCTTTTGCTTCAGCGCGAACTCCATATTGGCTTCCTCCCGGCACTTTAATTTCGTATTCACCGGTTTTAGGATTGGAGAATGTCTGACCAACTTCAGTTCCGTCTGGCAACTTTTCGTAAACAATTTTCGCCCCGATTGGATCCCCTGTTTTGGCATCGAGCAATTTTCCTTTGACTACAACAATCGGCTGGGGATTCTTGAACAGTGGCATTTTCACTCTGAAAATATCAAGATTATCAGGTGTTACTGCGCGGGAGTAATATGCATATTCACTAGTAGACGGAACGTTGAAGAACATATCGTCTAATTTGGAATTTACCTCGGGGCCCATGTTTTCTGGCTCAGACCAATTAGTCCAAGTATCATCCAGTCTTTTCGACATGTAAATATCCATCGCGCCATATCCACTAAAACCGTTAGAGGAAAAATACATGGTTTGATCGTCTGCACTTAAGAAAGGCGAAATGTCATCTCCGGCTGTGTTCACAACATTTCCAAGATTCATTGGCTCCGTCCAAGTGCTATCTGTTTTCATGAAGCTCACGTAAAGATCTCTGCCACCATGTGAATCTTCTCTTTCAACCGACATCAAAAGCGCTTTCCTAGAATTTGTTAAAAAATAGTTTGCTTTTTCATTGAAGTTGTAGTCATTCTGAATAACTAGAGATTTTGGCTTACTCCACTTAC
>CAZNCO010000276.1:0-6299 GCA_964571345.1 uncultured Ohtaekwangia sp. | reverse complement strand
TGTCTTTTGCGTGTAATTTTTTCGCGGAAGCTGAAACTGCGAAGTAGCAGGTGGCCAAGCAAAACCGTTTCAGTAAGAGGTCCCCCATACCCGCCAAAAGGAGATGACACTTCCATATTTCCATAGCCCGCAATACACGCATTTACCCTTTGCCACCAATGCCCATCTATATCACCGGGCACGCGTGTGTATTTTTTTGGAACATTTACCTCTTTGTTTAAGGAAAGCGGCAGTAGAATAGGATTACGACCGCCCCAACCACAAGCAGATTTGCCTTTAGTACCGATGAACAAGGTGCTTCCTTCAAAATCATTTAGCCCTGGCCAATCTCCTAAAATGGAATTCATGTTTGCATTTGGATCCAGTTCTTTCGGACGCTCCGGGGTAATACCACCGTCCATCCAATAAAGATCCAGATCCTTGCCATTCTTCTGTTTAAACTTGAAACGGATTGAGCAAGACACAGGGCCACTTTGCGGAAAATCTGCTTCTGAAAAAATCCCATCGTAGACGGTGCTTGCGCTTCCGGAGACTTCTGTAGGATAACCAAGTTCAAGAAGTTTAAAAGGTGGACCGATTATATGACATCCCATATCTCCCAGTGCGCCCGTTCCAAATCGCCACCAGCCGCGCCAGTTGAAGGGTACTAGATTGTCAATGTACTCGGTAGACTCTGCCGTTCCCAGCCACAAATCCCATTTGAGTTCTTTTGGAACCACAGGGTGGTTGTCGGGCCAGGCGATTCCTTGTGGCCAAACGGGGCGATCAGTCCAGCAATACACTTGTGTAATCTCTCCGAGCAAACCTGCTTCAATCCATTCACGTAACGTAAACATACCATCGCAAGAAGCACCCTGATCACCCATTTGCGTAACCACTTTATATTTTTGGGCAGCTTCTGTTAATATCCGTGCTTCGAAGATGTCGTGCGAAAGAGGTTTTTGCAGATAGAGATGCTTTTTTAATTGCATTGCACTTAAGCCAACAATGGCATGATTATGATCGGGTATGGCTACAGACACGGCATCGAAATTTTTGCTCTCCTTGTCAAACATCTCTCGCCAGTCATAGAAGAATTTGGCGCTAGGAAATTCTTTCTTGCGTGGTGCTGCCATGCGATCATCCACATCGCAGAGATGCGACACCACCGCATTTTTCTTAGGGGCTGTGGCGTAATGATGAATATCGTTTTCGCCTTCGCCTCCGCAGCCAATTGCTGCAATGTATAATTTATCGCTGGGTGCCACATGCCCTAAGCCGCTGACCGTAAAATTCGGAATAATTGAAAAAGCTGCCGCGCTGGCAGAAGCCATCTGTATGAACTTGCGCCTGGATAGCTCTGATGATTTCTTCTTATTTTTTTTCATAGACTTTAATGTTTTAGGGTGGTGAGTGCAATCAATATTTGTTTTTATGTTTTTTGTTCTCTCCCTTCTTTTCAAGTGGTTTCACGGATACTTCTTTATAAAAGACAATGTCATGATCTCCGTGGTTTTGCATACCAATGTAGCCGAAGTTGGGCCGGATGCCTGGATAGGGTTCGAAATCAAATTTGCGCGGGGGAACCGGATCACCCTCTTTATAATCAGTGACTTTTACTCCGTTGAGAACAACAATAGTGCGGTCTTCATCAAGTGTTATTTCAAAAGTATTCCATTGGGGGCCAGGCTTCCAGGCAATAGCTAAAGGTTTCGTAAATGCATACAACATGCCAGTAGAATGATATTCGTCTTCACCTGAAGTCTCGGGGTGATTGTCGATCTGAACTTCATAGCCATAGAAGACAGGCATCCAGGCCTCTTTTGGCTCGATCGGAATTCGAATGAAGAAACCTGAGTTGCTATTTTCCTTCTCCATGCGGAATACGACACGAATCGTGCAATTGCCGAACTTCTCACCGGCCCAATATAGCAGCCCCATCCCACCATGCGTTTGAATAATTCCATTTTCTACTGTCATGCTCCCATCGCCAACGTGCTTCCATCCCGTAAGGTCTTTGCCATTAAATAATTTCCTCCATTCTTTAGAGGAATCGCCCGGGAATTTCTTTTCAATCTTGTTTCGTTTTAAACCGGTGGATGTGTTTGTCTTTGCTTGTGTGAGAAGCACATTTAGTGTAAGCAGAAGTGTTAGAAAGTAAAATGTTCGTTTCATTATAAATTGTTTACGGGTGAGCGCTTTGATAATATCGTTCAGTAACTTTTTTGGGATGTGCGTTGAACTAAACGATCAATGATTGTTAAATTTAAACATATTGCGCTGCTTATTAAAGTGCTTTTATATGAAGAGAAATTATTACTCGGTCATTCTGATATTCGTCATCTTCTTTGCAATCTCTTTTCTTACCAATATTCTTGGCGCGATCAACCCGAATGTAAGCGACAGCTTTTCACTAAACGGAACAATGACGGGCATGCTCCCATTTTCGTTTTTTATTGCTTACGCGTTGATGTCGATACCTGCCGGGATGCTGGTGCAGAAACTAGAAGATAAGAAGAGCCTGCTCATTGCGTGGACGATTGCGCTTACTGGAGCATTGTTGTTTTCTATTTTTCCTTCTTTCCCGGTATTCTTGTGTTCTTTGTTTCTGATTGGTTGCGGCATGGCCATTTTGCAAGTGATCATCTATCCACTGTTGAGGGTAGCGGGTGGCGAAGAGCATTTTGCATTCAATTCTGTCTTCGCACAGCTGGTGTTCGGGGCTGCATCTTTTCTGAGTCCTTTTGTGTATTCTTATTTGGTGAAGAATCTATCCGATCCAAAATCGGGCAGCGGTGTTATCATTTCATGGATTGGGTTCCTTACTCCTGATCATCTGTCATGGGTATCTATTTATTGGGTGTTTAGCTTTGTGAGTTTTTTCATGCTTTTACTCATCATGGTATCGCAAATTCCAAAAGTTGTACGCAAAGAAGATGAGATCGTGGGCGCATGGGATACTCACGTTGAATTGTTTAAAAATAGAACCGTGATTTTCTTTTTCCTGGGAATATTTTCCTATGTAGGCGTAGAGCAAGGAATTGCCAATTGGATCTCTGAATTTCTTAGAACGTATCATGGCTTTAAGCCTGAAGAGACGGGTTCGGCAACTGTTGGATTGTTTTGGGGAATGATGACTGTGGGATGCATTTTAGGAATGGCGTTGTTAAAAGTGATGGACAGCAAAATCGTGTTGAGGATTTTTACAGGATCGGCTATTGTCGTTTTGGGCTTCACACTTTTTGGCAATGCTCAAATTGCTTTGATCGGTTTTCCCGCATTAGGGTTTTGCTTGTCTGTGATGTATGCTATTATCTTTTCACTTGCACTCAACAGTGTTTTAAAATTTCATGGCTCATTTGCGGGTATCCTTTGCACGGGTATTGCCGGAGGAGCGTTGATATCGTTACTGATCGGAAAATTAAAAGACCTCGTTGGTCTTCAGACAGGCATGTTGATATTATTTCTCCCGTTATTTTATGTGCTTAGTATCAGTTATTGGGCAAAGCCGTTGGTAAGCAACGCCACCATCGGAGAAAGAAACGAGAAAGCTGCGAGTTAAAATTTAAAATAAAAGACCCGTTCATTTATGTAACGAACGGGTCTTATTCGAAAATAGTTTACAGCGTTTATTTCACCACCAGCACTGATAGTGCAGCATTAGAATTAAAACATTGAGTGGAACCGGTTCCGTTGTAGATCGAAACTCTTATCTGATTGCTCGAATCCACATAGGTAGACATGATGCATCCATTCAAACTACAATTCACAGATCCTACTACGATATTGCCGAGAACTACTCCAGCGAGCGGAATAGAGGCAGACACCCATGTAGTTCCGGCAGCAAGTTGGCGGCCTGCCCCAGAGCATGACCCTGTGCCCGGAGATCCGATCTGAACGTTTCCTGCAGATGTGCTATTAATACCCTGAACTCCTGACGCAATTTGTATTCCGCCAGGTGTATTTGTGATGATGATTCCGGTTCCTTGGGTAAGGTTAGCTAAATTATATCCGCCTGTGGTGCTATTGCCGATAAGCAGTTGGCCATCTGTAGCAGTGCTTCCATCTAATCCAGTTCCTCCATTTTTTACTGGTAAGATGTTACTCACTTTAGTAGTGAGATCAACTGCGCCATTCCGAATTTTACTGGTGGTGATTGCATTGTCGGCAATATCGTTTGTGTAAAACGAATAAGGAACACTCTGGAATTTTTGCAAGCTTACCATTTTATAGTTGCCATCGTTTTTTATTGCAAGCTCAACTTTTAGAAACTGGTCTGCATCAATCCATGGAATAGCCATGAGTGAATCGTACAAACTTGCAGATGTTTTTGTACCCGTTCCAATTACGAGCGAGAATAAACCATTTTGATCCGTTTGTGCAGTCTGTGTTTCCTGATACTCAATGGCTCCTGCACTTCCCTTTAAAATTGAAAAGCGTACTCCAATCGTTTTATCATATAATGGTTTGTTGTTGATGTCCATACCTACGATTTCTTTTCCTTGATCATCAACAGCTACAGCCTGGTAGCTAATGCCTTTTAGGTCGCCTATTTTCTGTGCAAGACTTTTTTGACTGATGCCTATTGAAATAGATAAGGCAGCGAGCCAGATGATTATATTTTTCATGTGTTACTTTTTTAAAATTCAATATTTCATTTTCCTTTTGGTGCCTTCAATGTAAAGGCAAGCCCAAATGTGAGGCTGATCGCACGATTATAAGATTTCTGGCCGGTCGCATTATTCTCCAGATTTTGCAGCCCCATCATATAATTGAATTCGGAATAAGCTGATAAATTTTCAGAAAGTTGTAGCTGCACTCCTGGTGTAAAAAATATCCCGTAATCTGAGCTTTGAATAGCCTTTGAACTTTTAATATCAAAATTCTGATTATTGAGTACTTGATTGGCAGATAACAATACACCGTAGTAAGGTGCTATCATTAAATAAGGGCTGAAGCGATCTTTCTTCATCATATAGCCGGCTCCTACTTTCAGATTTGCGTATTGAAGATCCCATGAGTAGTTAGAACCATCGTATACAAGAGTAGCTCCTCCTTTTTGCATACCCATGCGAGGATGAAGCATAAACCCGCTATTAGCGATGTAACGAAACCCAAAAGAGTAAGCGCCACTTACCACCATCGAGTAACCTGTATCCTTCGTGCCGTTGCTCTCAATGAATTTGAAAGTCGATGCTACCGAAGAAGCATCTACTGAAATCAATGACTGAGCATTTGCTTGTGTTATGGCAAAAGCAAAAAGTACTAAAACTAACAAAGACTTTAAGTAAATTCTTTTCATGACTATTTGTTTACGATTAATTTAGATGAGTATTGTTTGCCATTCTGATCAAACACTGTTATCACATACAATCCATTCAACCAGTTTTGACAATTCAGATTTGTTGGAGGATCGGAAATCTTTTTTTCAAACACCATCAAGCCATTAATATCCGTTACACGCATGTAAGAAAGTGGAAGGTCAGGTGCATTAATTGAAAATGAAGACGTTGCAGGATTGGGGTATACCGTCACCGATTGATCAATTGACGGCTTCGCCAATTCCGATGAAAGTGAAAAGGGCTGATGAAATCCTGGTCGAAAGCTGACATCGTTACTATAGAATGTAGCGGTGTGGTAGGGTTGCCCAATGGTCTGTTGTATTAAAATAGAATTAGACATCACACTTGTTCCAACACTTGCAATCACTTGCCGCTTCAACGATTGTGCAAAATTGATATGCTGCACGCCAATGGCAAGAGCAAAGGCCAATAATAAACTTGACCCAGGCCCACGGTTAAACACGATTTGTTTTTTCATAAATAAAATTTTCTGAAAGTTTAAATTTTTTTTTGATTGGAATAAGAGAATGCATGCTAAGTTTAATTGCTCTGAATAATTTTTTTCGCGCTGATGAAATAAGAAAATATCGTTCGTGATTATTACACACTCCTTACATTAAAGTAGAATAATTTTTTTATCAATTGATAATAGGAGTTACTTCTTGAGATTAAGATGAATCAACACAATTGCAATTTCTTTCGCAGATTTGTCAAATAAATCCCAGTGATAATGCTGGGTGACAAAAGTCACTGAAAGCAGATTCTTCCGCTGCTAATTTTAATTTTTAAACTATCGTCTATTATATCTAATCGACTTTTCAAGTCATCAAAAAAAATCTATCATGAATCAATCGATAAAAGACCATGAGATTGAGCAAGTCAATTTTCACGGCAGGGCATGTCTTAAAATCAGGTTTAGGAAAATCCTCACACAAAAAACTGCAATGCAAATAACCCACGAGTGGAAAAGTCTTCTTC
>CAZNCO010000275.1:0-6301 GCA_964571345.1 uncultured Ohtaekwangia sp. | reverse complement strand
AGCCAATACTTCTTCCAAAGTGTAGGCATCTGTAATTCTGCAATCCACAGTGAACTTACACTCAGGAGGAACCTGGTTGTGCGCCTGGCCAGCTTGGATCATCGTTACCGACATTTTTATTTTTCCAAGGGTTGAAGATGTTTTTGGAAACTGATAATTTCTAAACCACTCTATATCTTGTAATGCCTCATAGATAGCATTAATTCCTTCTTCACGTGCCGCATGTCCTGCTTTACCTTTTGAAACGCAATCCAGCACCAGCAATCCTTTTTCTGCAATGGCCATCTCCATTTTGGTAGGCTCACCTACAATGGCGGAATCTATTTTTGGTAAATCATTCCAGATCAACTCAACGCCACCCGTTCCTGATATTTCTTCTTCTGCCGTAGCGGCCATTACCAGGTTGTATTTCAGATTGGGCTCGCCATAGAAATAAAAGTATGTGAGAAGTAGCGAAACCAAAGGACCACCAGCGTCATTACTGCCTAAGCCGTATAATTTTCCATCGATGATATCGGGTGAAAACGGATCGCGCGTGTAACCAGGATTTGGCTTCACGGTATCGTGATGGGAGTTGAGCAGGATTGTTGGTTTAGCAGGATCAAAATGTCTGTTCTTCGACCACACGTTATTCCCTTTCCGGTGAACTTCCATCGTATGATAGGTGAAGAAATTCTCCAGCAGGGAAGCAGTTTTATTCTCTTCTTTACTGAAAGAGGGAATTGTTATCAGCTGTTGCAACAAATCTATAGCGATGCCAGGAAGATGCTCTTTCACGATTAGGGTATTTCAGGTTGCCAGTTTGTTAGTTTAGCGTGATCAACGTTCCGCGCGTGTCATAGCCGGTGTTTGCAAGTAAATGAGAGTGTTCGCCAATGAGTACTTCTTTCACTCCAGATTTGATGGCGTTGAAAGAATTTTCCAGCTTCGGCAAAATGCCATCATGGAAAGAGCCTTCGTTCAGAAGTTTATCGTACAAATCTTTGTTCAAGTTTCTGATCACAGAGTTTGGATCGTTTACATCTTTCAGTACGCCTTCTTTTTCAAAACAGAAGATCAGGCGGATGTCAAAGTGTTTACTCATAGAGATGGCCAGCACAGAAGCAATCGTATCTGCATTTGTATTCAGCATTTCTCCATTACAGTGGGTGAGAGGAGCGAAGATGGGAACTGCATTCTGTTTTAATAAAAAGTAAAGAAACGTAGAGTTAACATCTTCAGGCGTGATGTCGCCTACAAAGCCATAGTCGATTTTCCCAACAGGTCGTTTCACTGCTTTCAGTAAGTTCCCATCAGCGCCCGTAACACCAATGGCGTTGCAGTGCAGCATTTGTAGTTGCGCGGTGATTTGCTTATTAATTAAGCCTCCGTACACCATGGTTACCAGATCACGTGTAGGTTCATCGGTGATGCGTCTTCCATCTACATATTTTGACTCGATACCAAGCGTGTTGCCAATGTTTGTGGCAATCTTACCGCCACCGTGAATCAAGATTTTTGGTGCTTGAATGGAGGCGAAGTCCTTTAAAAACTTTGGCAATGCTTTCTCATCATCCAGCACATTTCCGCCTATTTTAATGATATACAACTTGTTCATGATTCTTGATGCTTGATACTTGTTATTTGATGCTGGATAGAATTTCGCTGAGTACAGTCTGTGCGGCCCACACTCGGTTTGCGCCTTGTTGTGTTACCAGGCAGTTTGTGCTGTCGAGGACTTCATCGCTAAGTTCTACATTTCTCCTTACCGGAAGCCAATGCATCACTTTTGCATGGTTCGTCACTTTCAATTTTTTATCGGTGAGCATCCACTGCGGATCGTTGCAGTAGATTTTTCCATAGTCCGTATATGTGCTCCAGTTTTTAACATAAACAAAATCGGCATCGCGCAAAGCTTCTTCCTGGTTGTGGATGATCATAGCACCTTTGGTAAACTTTTCGTCAAGTTCGTAATCTTCCGGATGCGTGATCACAAAGTCAGCCTTACCCCAATGATTCACCCATTGTGCAAAGCTGTTAGCCACACATTGCGGCAATGCTTTAACATGTGGTGCCCAGGTAAGTACTATTTTTGGCTTGCGTTGCTCTCTGAAGTTTTCAGTGATGGTGATCAGGTCTGTCAAACTTTGCAGTGGATGAAGTGTGGCGCTCTCCAAACTCACCACCGGAATGCCAGAATATTTTATAAACTGATGAATATATAATTCGCTATAGTCGTCTTGCTTATTCTTAAGGGAAGGAAACGTTCGCACACCTAATACATCAAAGTATTTCCCCAAAATAGGAGCAGCATCTTTCACGTGTTCTACTGTGTTTCCACTCATGATGGCTTCGTCTTCAAATTCCAACGCCCATCCGTCCTGGCCAACATTGAATACAATCGCTTCCATGCCCAAATTCTGAGCAGCTATCTGCGTGCTCAGCCGGGTGCGCATGCTTGGATTCAGAAAGAGCAAGCCCATGCGCTTTCCTTTTCCCAAGGCTGTGTCTTTAAGAGGGTTTGATTTATAAGCCAGCGCTTTTTCAATCAGCGCATTTACATTTCCGGCATCGTGCACGGAGAGAAATTTATCCATCAGGCAATCGTTTTTAATTCAATCGATAATGATTCAAGCAACATGTCTGCTTCTTCTTTCTTCAATGCCAGCGAGGGAAGCAGGCGAACTGTGTTGGGTTTCGCTTCACCGGTAAAGATGTGATGCTTGAAGAGAAGTTCCTTACGAAGATTGGCGAGTTCGTTGGGTAAATCAAAACCAATCATCAATCCTCTGCCACGTACTTCAAGAATAGGAGGGAAGCTTCTTAATTCATTCATCCAGTAATTTCCCAAGTCGAAGGCATTCTGCATCAGGTTTTCTTTTTCAATTACTTCGAGCACAGCAATGGATGCTACACATGCAAGGTAGTTGCCACCGAAGGTGGTTCCGAGCATTCCGCTCCAGGGTTTGATGTCGGGATGGATCATCAGGCCACCAACGGGAAAACCATTGCCCATGCCTTTTGCTACCGTGATTAAATTTGGTTGGATGTTGGCATATTGATGCGCAAAGAATTTGCCTGTGCGTCCGTAACCAGATTGTACTTCATCCAAAATCAAGATCGTGCCGTTTTCTTTGCACTTCTTAGAGATAAATTGAAGGAAGGAATCATTCGGTACCTGAATTCCTCCAACACCTTGAATTCCTTCAATGATTACCGCAGCCACTTCTTTTGTGAGTGCTTCCGCGAAAGCGTTTTCATCATTGAGTGGTACAAAAATTATCTCATGGGCTGCATTGAAAGGGGCAACAATCTTTGGATTGTCAGTTGCCGCCACCGCTCCGGAAGTTCTTCCATGAAAAGCTTTTTTAAAGGCAATCACTTTTTTCCTTCCGTTCACAAACGAAGCAAGCTTCAACGCATTTTCATTTGCTTCGGCTCCTGAGTTACATAGAAACAGTTGATGATTGGGATAGCCAGAGAGTTGCCCAAGTTTTTCAGCTAGTTTCTCTTGCAACGAATTCTGAACGCTGTTGGAATAAAACCCAATCTTATCCAGCTGTTGCTTTAATACTTCAACATAATGCGGATGGCTATGCCCAATTGAAATCACAGCATGCCCTCCGTAGAGATCTAAATATTTTTCTCCATTCTTATCCCACAGCCAGGAGCCTTGCGCTTTTATCGGCTCAATTGGGAAAAGCGGATATACGTCAAACAATTTCATCGTTATTTCTTAAATTGATTTGTTAAAAAACTCCGGCCTTTAGTTTCAGCCCTTCAAGCTCATCAAGACCAAACATCAAATTCAAATTTTGTACTGCCTGTCCGCTGGCGCCTTTCAATAAATTATCCAGTGCCGAGTGAATAGCAAGCTGGTCTCCGATTTTTTCGATGAAGATCAGGCATTTGTTTGTGTTAACGGTTTGCTTCATGTCGATCATTGAATCGGCAACATGCGTGAAGGGATGTCCTTTGTAAAAGGATTTATAAAGGTCATTCACTTCTGTCAGCGATAAAGCAGAGTTAACAACGGAGGTTACAAAAATGCCACGCGCGAAATCACCACGCCACGGCACGAAATGAAGTTTACCTTCCCAGTTCGTTTGCAGTTGCTTCAACGACTGGTTGATTTCTCCCATGTGCTGGTGTGTGAGGGTTTTGTAGGCAGAGATGTTATTGGCTCTCCATGTGAAATGGGTAGTATCCTGCAACTTCTGTCCCGCTCCGGTTGAACCTGTAATCCCAGTCGTATGAACTTCTTTGAGTAGTGCTGCCTTCGCGAGTGGAAGCAAACCTAGTTGAATGGTGGTAGCGAAGCAACCTGGATTTGCTATATTCTGCGCTTTCTTTATTTCTTCCCGATTCAATTCCGGAAGGCCATACACGAAATTTCTTCCGGCAACAGAGTCGCCAAGACGGAAATCATTTCCAAGATCAATGATCTTTGTGTATGCAGGAAATGGATTCTCAGCTAAAAACTTTTTGCTCTCTCCGTGACTCAGGCATAGAAAAACAACGTCCGCATCAACATGCGATTCGACAAATTTCAATTCTGTATCACCGGCTAAATCGGTATGAACATCGCTGATCTTTTTTCCAACCTGGCTTCTGCTTTGCGCGAATGCTAGTTCAACAGATGGATGATTTAACAACAAACGTATTGTCTCTCCGCCTGTATAACCCGCAGCGCCTATTATTCCCGCTTTGATCTTCTTGCTCATGACTTATTGGCTTCGGCTTTCACCTGATGATAAATCGCCACCTGGTTGCCGAAGATTTTGGTAAATCCTTTTACATCTTCTCCGCTCCACCCCAGGTTCATCTCGCCATACTTGCCAAACTTGGATGACATCAAATCGTACTTCGATTCAATGCCATTGATTTGAAAGCGATAGGGCAGGAGCGTGATCGATACTTCGCCTGTTACATTCTGTTGAGCGCTGGTGAGGAATGCTTCCATGTCGCGCATAATTGGATCGAGGTATTGACCTTCGTGCAGCCAGTTGCCATAGAATTGTGAGAGCTGATCTTTCCAACTCAGCTGCCACTTGGTGAGCACGTGCTTCTCCAATGCATGATGCGCTTTAATAATCAGCACGGGGGCTGCGGCTTCAAAGCCAACACGGCCTTTGATACCAATGATCGTATCACCCACGTGAATGTCTCTTCCAATGCCGTAAGGTCCGGCAATGGCCTGCAGCGCTTGAATTGCTTCGACTGGATGCGAATACTTTTTGCCGTTCACGGAAAGCAACTCTCCCTTTACAAACCCGAGTTTCACTTCTTCGTGCCCCGTTTTTGTTACCTGTGTTGGCCACGCCTCTTCGGGCAACATGCCAAGGGAATTCAAAGTCTCTTTGCCACCAACGGATGTTCCCCAGATTCCTTTGTTAATTGAATACTTTGCTTTCTCTGCACTGAAAACAACTCCGTTTTTATTTAAGTATGCAACTTCCTCTTCGCGGCTTAATTTTTTGTCGCGGATGGGAGTGATGATCTCAACTCCTGGCGCAAGAATCTGAATCACCATGTCAAAGCGAACCTGATCGTTGCCAGCACCTGTGCTACCGTGGGCAATCGCATTCGCACCAATTTCATTGGCATAGTTTGCGGCAGCCAGCGCCTGCAACATGCGCTCGGCACTTACGCTCAACGGGTAGGTTGAGTTCTTCAACACGTTTCCGAAAACCAGGTACTTAATTACTTTATCGTAATAGTTCTTTGTTTCATCAATCGTCTTGTGCGAGCTCACGCCAAGGCTCAGCGCACGCTTCTCAATATCCTGAACTTCCTTTTCAGAAAACCCACCGGTATTTACGGTTAGGGTGTGCACTTCATAGCCCAGGTCTTTCGATAAATAGATCGCACAGTAAGAAGTGTCCAATCCGCCACTAAAGGCTAAAACAACTTTTTTCATTAAAACAGATTTTTAGAATTCAGAACTTGTACAAATACTTTTACCAGAAGAATAGAAAACTTAACAATGAGGTTTTCTTTTCCTCTGAATCTTTCTTGCGCCAGCCCTTCAACAGCATGAATTGCTTCAGGCGCATAAAGCGTTCGTAGATCTTGGAGTAGTACGCAAACTCTTTTGCTTCGCGTGTCACGGGCTCTGGTTGATTTTGGGCCAATGCGGCTTTGCGCAATTCCTCCTCCTTTGCTTTTTCTTCAGGATCAAACAACATGGCCGTGCACATACAATTCTTCCTGTCTTTACTCATCAATATCTCGTAGTTCACACAACTCTGGCATCCTTTCCAGAAGTTGTCGTCTGTGGTGAGCTGCGAGTAAGTCACGGGCTCATATCCCAAATCAGAAT
>CAZNCO010000274.1:0-6321 GCA_964571345.1 uncultured Ohtaekwangia sp. | reverse complement strand
CAGAAATATGTGTGATTGAACTAAACTCGTCTCGTGACTGCTCCATTAGTTTCTCTTTGAAATTATACCCCACAAAGAGCGGTTTTAGAAATATGCTCCTGTGGCAATGCATCTAAGTACCCTCCAAAAATTCTTCCAGACGATGACTCCGTCTAATGTTTGTCGTTTGAGTCACATAGTCGTCATAGTCATTGATAAATATTAATTCTTCTTGAGCTCGAGTGTATGCCACATAAATAAGGTTGAGTTCCTGCCTTACCTGCCAATCAAGTGTTGCTTTTTTTAAAGGCATTAAAGCATCCCCCAATATGAATACCCTCCTAGCTTCTAGTCCTTTCGCTTTATGAACTGACGCCAGTGTGATTCCAGATTTTGAAGGGTCAAAAATGGATTTAATTCTTGCGATAAGTTCATCAATACCTTTACAATATTCAGAAATCACGTTGATTGTTATAACTTGTTCAGCCAGCTCAGTGTAGCGGTTATTGTTTCCGATATCCGCTTCCTCCAGTCCAGATTTTAACAAAGCAACTTTTAGACGCTCCTGCTCACAATTGAGTTTAAGGATCAATTGCTCAATATCTGTTGCTTCTTGAGACTCCACCAAATTTATTAACTCCTCACCAATTCCACTTCCAAGAATTTTAGCGTTGTTACCATGTCTAATTAAATCTAAACAGAGACTTACGAGTAGAGAGTTTAGTCGGCAGAGAACAAAGTCGTCACCTCTAATTTCTTTGTAGCTTCCGTACCGGACTTGCCCATCTTGCGATGTTCCTCGATACTCAATATTTGGAACAATCTCCTTTGCAAAGCGGACAATATCTTTTGCGCATCGAAAACATTCACTTAGTGGCAAGTGTATGGTCTTGGGCTTATTCCTAAACTCTTCGAAAGATAGGTTGTCTGCTCCGGCAAATCCATAAATCGCTTGATAGGGATCACCCACTGCAATAAATCTACCACCATCATCAAGCATTTTACTCACACAGGTTTGTTGGGCTTTATTCAAATCCTGGCACTCATCAATAAAAATCAAATCAAACTTAGTAACGTTCACAACACCCACGGCCGGATAAAAAATCATGTCTTCAAAGGTGATGTTGTTGAGGTCTGGATGCCGAATAACGTTGGCTAAATACTTTTCGATTAGTAGAAACTCCTTTTCTTTCAATTCATTAAACCCATGTTTACTACTCACTTGGCTAATTGATTCTTTTGTAACCGCCAAGCTCAGCTTGCACAGTCTAACCAGGTCACTTAAAGTTCTACAATACTGAGAAAATGATTGAGCCAAGGACTTGTCTAATTCCAAACGATCTTTAAAGTCTGGTTCTGAATCTGCTAAAATTAGATCTCGAAGACCTCGCCTTACTGCCTTACCATAGAGGTCAATTTCAGGTTTTGCCCCATTGCACGCTCGTCTGATCCAGCTTAAGCCCATTGCGTGCATCGTAGTAGATTGAACGGTGGTTGGGAGTCTTCTCCTAAGCTCTTCAGCAATGTGTTTGTTAAATGCAACAAACACAATTTTCCGCTTGGAACGACCTGGAAGATTTTTAATTGCCTCGACAATTGTGGTTGTCTTGCCACTACCAGCCACAGCTTCAACTACCGCATTTCCTTTTTCGAAATGAATGAATTTGAAAATCTCGGTTTGATAACTTGTTGGCTTGAAAGACTTGACCATGTTCAACGGAAGATTAAAGGCATTTTAAAATTTAATCACTCTCCTAGAACGGTCCTAACTCAAAGAACCTATCATCGTTTGGAAACTTAACGATGGAGATCGATTGATCAGCGAATGTTTCCTTTTTGAAATCCATAGCTCCAATAATCAAAAGCAGATTGAGTTTTCCCGATGATTCAACAATCTCATCAAGGGAATTTAGGTCTACTTTGCTTGGCTGTGGGCTCACCTGAGGATGCGTATGCCATTCACCTACGTAATTCACTTTACCATTTGAATTTGCGTACTCCATGTCTATAATCATGTCAATGTAATTTGAATCAGCTTGAAAATAGAAATTCTCGTGGATTGCATTTGGTCCGGCATTCGTAGCATTTGAAACAATCAGAGTTTCGTTTTCCCACCACCCTAAAAGTACACCACCTGTTTCAATAATTCCGAATTTAGAAATTTCAGATTCAAATACACTCAGTGCTGACTCTTGATATAAAACTTTCATTTTCTACAGACTTTACAATCGGCATCTTTGCTATGATTTTTGATCTCCCACGTAAAAGGGGACTCCGTTTCGGAGCCAAACGGTCCATGCCAGTAGTATTGATACCCTAGTAATTTCGGATAAAAAGCTCCGTCAGGAATAAGAAGCTGCAAGACAACTCTGGATATTTGTAGGGCTATCTCCTTTGTATCTATCTCAGATCCTGGTAGTGCCGGAGACGAGCAGCTACCATATTCTGGTTTAAGTTCAGAATAAAGTGTTTTCGTCTTAGCTTTGGGCAATTGGTCAAGGTTGCTCAAGCTTAAGCAACGAAGGCATGCTGATTCTTTGTCAACAATTTGGATTGAACCAGATATGGCACCAGAGGAAACTCGGGCAAATACAAATGGAATTGGAAATTGAGTGTGGTACTTGTCATTGATTAAGTAATCAACAGAATCCTCTCCAGTTAAAACTACACAGAGGTCACTTTTTGAAAGGCTTGTCTCCAGCAGCCCCACATCATTTAAGACATCAATTCGATATGTGTTGACGGTAATATTTGGATTTGACCTTTGAATTATAGCCTTCACAACATCAACCTTACCTTCTCCAATATAATAAAGATCTGCCGCATGTCTAACAGAATTTCCCACCTCAAAAGTATCGCTATCAAATAGATTGAAATGACCAACGCCATTTCTTGCTAAGGATCTGGAAACTTCGCTACCAATAGCTCCCAAGCCGATGATTGTAACTCTCTTTGATGAAAGAACTTGATCATCGAAAATGTTGGTCGTTCTTAAGTACAACTCTTTACTCAGGGTTCGAGCAAGTAAATAGTTCGCGATTATTTGAGCTCCACCGAAGCCATTATTTGCTACAATGATTTTGAAAAAATGCCAGGGGTTATCATCATCCGGAATATACAATGCTACATTCTTGGTAGGGCTTCCTTCTAAAATATTCACGCCAAATTTAGATTCGAAGAGTCTATAAATCGTCTCCCCATTTAAAACTGGAAATAAGCTCTTGAATGTCACACCTGGCGCAAGCCGGTACCACTTGAACGATTCCTTATTAATTTGGAGTTGGAACGGAGAATTGGTTAACTCGTTATCTACTAGTATGAAGTGATTCGGCTTGAATTGAGTCAAAACTAGCTCTCCCGTCTCCGCTTCGTTGGGAAGATTGATTGATTTAGGCAGTAGAACTTGACCAACATGATTTATCGGCGCTGCATATTCTTCTACAATTTCATCAGGCTTAAATCCTTCCTTCGAATTGGCTGATTTTAACCATTTCTGAGCGCGTCTCAGTGTCCATCCAATGTTATGCAGCCTAGAGTCCCAAAAATCGTTTCTAAATAAACACAGAGCCCCGTCTCCATATTGATTTCCTTTTCCAAAGAGAACTGGAGCCATTGGAACTAATAGCCTACCATCTGGTGCGAAATTAAGTGCAACCGAAATTATCCTTGGCGGAGCGTAGGGATACTTGGTTGGAAAGTTGATTTGAATTGAGTGTTTCCTGTCCGAATCATAGATCAAGTTTCCAACACAGACTATCCTTCCGTCTGTTTCTTCTGGTTCGAATAACTTAACAATTTCGAAGTCACCGCCGAGCCCGCGTTTGAGCGCTCCTATCTCTGCTTCGAACAGGTTTTTCAATTCAGGATCCTCATGCCATTTATAAACGGTATTCATCTCAGGCAAATCCCTTATCTCTATCCGGCTTTTGTACCTTTTTAAAAAATCGTAGTGTCTCCCCATCCAAGATGCCTACATCTTCAATGGTTTTTGTCCAGTCCAAAATAGGAGTTCCGTCTTCCCTTCTAAGCTCTCTCCCTTCACTATCAATCCCCAAATGAGCAAGTGTCTTATTGACAATCACCTGTATTTTTTGATTATAGTTGTATTCCTCCGAATAAGTCTTGTCTCCCTCTATTAGGACTTTGATTTCTAGTTTTTCTTTTTTCATGTTCTTAATAATTTATAAAATGAATTCAGTAATGATTACCGTGCCTGCCATTTCTACCTGGATAGGAAAGAAACTATGGCGGATGCCAATTGCCACTGTGATTCGCTATATTTTGGTCATTTGGCATTTTTTTTCTACTTTTTAACAATGAATATTTCAAAATATCTTTTCTCTTGTCGCTCTTTGTACTATCAATACGCCAAATAGCATACAAGGCTTTTGCGTATAGCTTATGAACTACTAATGATCGCCTCCGAGCCAATCACTGAAACTGCGCCAACAAAGGCTTTGGTAGAATTATATCAAAGGAGAGATACACCGCAAGTCGACAGGGAGAAAGCGTTTCTGATTCTTACATATCGCTTTAGAAGAGAAGTCTTAAAGAAATGTGAAATTCTTTGTGATAACTATGGTCATAATATCACAGTTGCCGAAACAATTGCTTTTAAGACTTTTGAAGCATATGCGAGGAAAGGGAAGTTTGACGAAGCCAAAGGTCAAGGTAAGAGTTATGATGACTCATTTCTACTTTACCTTTTGGCAATAGCTGAGCATGAATTAATCAACTATTACCGGGAGACAGAGAGGAAAAAGAACACCCCCTATGACGGAACAGAGCAAATTTATCATGAGTTACCAAAAACGCCTACTAATTTTGAAGTTCCTATCGAAATGGAAATAGAGTTAAATGTTATTAAGAATTTGTCAATGGCTCATCGAACTATTTATTTAACCTATAAAGTGCATCAAAGGCAAGGTTTCAAAATGCCAAGAAAACTACTTTCAAAAATGCGAGAGCAATTGGGATTGACTCAGAATACGGTCAACGCTTACCTTAAAGAAGTAAGAGACGAGATAAGTAAAGCACTCAACACGTATCGTTTAACAGAAAAAATTCGAAATAATGGAAAATGATCAGGACGATCTCTTAGGTAGTCTAGGCTTAATCTTTCCTCAGAATTCCTATCAGCTTCAGAACTTCAAAGTCATTTATGCTGACTATCAATATAAAGCAAATGAAGCAGCTATTAATCCGAATAGGATCTTAAAGAAAATCGCATTTGATAATCTTGAAGTAACCGGTGTTGACTTTCATAAGCGACTGGTGCTAGCTGCCGAAATAGTCCATCAGTTACAGGAAGACGCGCACATGGGACATTTGAAGCTTGAAAAGATTCTCTATCTCTGTATGAATGTGAATCATATTTCGTTCTATGCCAATTTCCTTAAACAAGCTATGGGACCTTATGATCCCACTATGATCAGATCGCTCGATAAGCAGTTTGAAAAAAATCGCTGGTTCAGGTACAACTATGACTCATTTCCAAAATACACACCTCTGGAAAAAGTAGGTCAGCACAAGTTGTGGTTTAACAGATATTTTGCCAATCAAGTTAGTGATATAGGCACCCTAATCGACACATTCAGAATATTTTCAGGAAATCAAATTGAACTAGTCGCCACGGTCTTCGAATGCTGGAAGGAAATACTTGAAGACAAGATGCAATTTAGTATCGACTTGATCACAGAGAAGGTTTATGCATGGTCTGAAGCAAAGGCCAAGTTTAGCACAACGCAAATTACTAATGCAGTGTCATGGATGGAGGATAAAGGGATATATCCATCACCTAACAATTGAAATCTTAATTTAGATGGCGAGCGATTCAGATATAATTGCTATTTTTAAAAAAGGATGGTGAGAAGATTTGCCTTGTTTGTTGTGATCCTGCGACAATTCATCTAAAAGTCAGAGACTTTGTTCCTGTGGACCCGTTTCCTTTCTTTTGAGGTTGGGAGATGTTTCACATAAGTTGAAATGCTCACCATCCTTTTTTTCTATCATTTAATAATGGAATCAAAAGAATTGTCGCAAGAAGAAATTGAAGGAAAAAATAAAGAGCTTCGTGATTTATTTTTATCAATCAAAACCGTCAAGCAGGTAGCCAGTTTTTTCAACATAACTCACAGCGTGTTGGCCTATAGGGTTTATAAGATATCAGATCAAGAAAAATATAAGGAGTTTGCAATAAAAAAAAAGAATGGAGGTGTAAGAAAAATACTTGCTCCAACTGATAGACTGAAATTCCTTCAACGCAAAATAAGTGAAGCTCTTTATGTCGTTTATAAGCCACTAGTTTATTCGCATGGATTTGAAAAGGGAAAGAGTATAAAG
>CAZNCO010000273.1:0-6343 GCA_964571345.1 uncultured Ohtaekwangia sp. | reverse complement strand
CGTGGAGAGTGCATAAATAAATCCGGAACAAGCTGCAGCCATGTCAAAGCTGAATGCATTGCTAGCACCGATAGCAGAGGCTACAATATTTGCCGTTGCCGGGAAAGTTAAGTCTGGAGTAACGGTGGCAAAAATAATGAGATCGATTTCTTTGGGATCTGTTCCGGTTTTGGCGAGCATATTTTTCACGGCTTCAATACCCATTACCGATACGCCCTGATGTTCACCCTTCAGAATACGTCTTTCTTTTATTCCCGTGCGGGAGGTAATCCATTCATCGGTTGTGTCGACAATGGTTTCAAGTTCTTTATTGGTTAGAATGTAGTCTGGTACATAACCGCCTACACCTGTGATCGCTGCCCGGATCTTGTTCATAATTAATGGTTGTACTCCTTGCTAAAAACAACAGACCCGATTGAGTTTCAACCGGGTCTTTTATCAGATTAATTCAATTGAAGTGCTTTTAAACATTCAACAATTGAAAGTTTGTTACAAGACAAAAAGAAAGTCATGGCGAAATTAAGCCAGTACTTCTTTTTCCATCACTACATTTCCCTTGAAATATAGTTTGCCTTCATGCCAAAAGGCACGGTGTGGCAAATGATGCTCTCCTGTAGTAGGGCATACGGCAGATGCATTTGCAACTGCTTTATAGTGTGTTCTTCTCTTATCCCTGCGGGTTTTCGAGGTTTTTCGTTTCGGATTTGGCATAACCTAAAAAATTTATTTTCTACTCATTTAACTAATACTACTTCAATTTCTTCAAAGCCTCCCAGCGCGGGTCAATCGGTTTTTCATTTTCATCGCCAGAATCTTCAGTTGTAGAGGATGAATAGATGATTCCATCAGCATCATCTTTTACACTCTCTTCAGCAAACCGGGGATGAAGTTTCTTCATGGGGATTTCCAGAAGAATGAATTCATACATGAACTGACCAACATCCAGTTGATCTCGCTGAACGGAAATAATCATGATCTCGTCACTTACTTCCTGATCCTCCTCTCCAAATTTGAAAACAATTTTCTTGTCGAAGTAGATAGGATATTGAAAGGGCTCAAGCGAGCGATCACAGATTAATTCTGCGAAACCTTTTACCGCAAACCGGGCCTCAATGAACGTTTCCCTTTTATCAAGGGTAACCTGGGCATCAAAAGATCCTTTCTGGATTACTTCCTGGCCATAATTCTTAAAAAAGTTGTCATCAAGATGAAAGTCGAATTGATGAACCCCTTTGCTAAGGCCGAGGATGTTAATACTAAAGTCCCTCACCACAAGCTTTAAAATAAGGCCGCAAATTTATCAGAATTTACCGGATTTTTACGATGCTGTTAATAGTTTTTTCGATGAAAGGCAATCAACCCTGCCTTCACATGCTAAACATATTCTGTAAAAATCATCGATTTTAATTCAGAAACGCTTTTTTTGATGTGATTCTCACTTAAAAATTCAACTACATTTTTTTTGAAACCTAATTTGATGGCAATGCTCTTTACGAAGATCAGTTCACTCTCAAAAACTTTGTGATCAACAAACACTAATCGGATACATTCCAGCAGGTAATCGAATTTTTGGTCTTGGGAAAGTGCACCTAGCGAGTCAATTGGCTCCGGTTTCTTAATCAATTGATTTACCACTTCTTCTGGGAAGTTTCTTTCTTTCGCGATTTTGAAAATCATATCCCGCTCGATCTGAGCAAAGTGCTTATCAGCCTCGGCTAATTGTATCAGGATATTGAGTTGCTTTTTGGTAACGATGTCCATTTAAAGAAATACTTTCAATCAAATTTACAAATTATCCGATTGGCAAAACCGACTCAAGACACAAAGATCAAATTTGGAGGCTAGGTGGCTTTGGCAGACTCTGATCTGTGTTTAATTATGTCACATGTAAGATATATTGCCTGGCGCATCGAACTTTCGTCTGCGAGATTTTTTCCGGCAATGTCATAGGCAGTGCCATGATCGGGAGAAGTTCGAATAATGGGCAAGCCTGCGGTGAAGTTAACACCGGTTTCAAAGGCAAGCGTTTTGAATCCTACTAAACCTTGATCGTGATACATGGCTAACACAGCATCGTATTTTGCGTGCTGGCCTGATGCAAAAAAGCCATCTGCTGCGAATGGTCCCATGATTACCTTCCCTTTATTTTTCAAATCGTTTATCACGGGGCGAATGATCTCAGCTTCTTCCTTTCCCAACAAACCATTGTCACCAGCATGCGGGTTAAGTCCGAGTACTGCAATTTTTGGTTTTGCGATATTGAAGTCTTTCTTCAAAGACAATTCCAGGAGCCGGATTTTCAATTCCACGCGATCTTTGGTTAGCTGGCCTGCGATATCCTTCACAGGAATGTGCTCTGTAACCAAACCTACTTTTAGGTCGCTGCTTGTAAGCAGCATCAGGCTTTCTCCTGCGCCAAATTCTTTTGTGAGATATTCCGTGTGGCCATGAAATGGAAAATCTGTGCCATGAATTGTGTTCTTGTCAATCGGAGCCGTGACAATCCCATCCAAAAGCCCTTCCTTAATATCAGCTACTGCTTTTTTCAAACTCAGGAGGGCGGCTTTTCCGGCATTCGCACTCGGTAGCCCTGGCGTGATTTCGATTACATCTTCCCAACAATTAAACACATTCACAGCTTTGGGAAAAAATTGCCCAGCCGATTTCACCTGGCTGTAATTAAACTCCTCCAGGTTTAGCAGTTTTTTGTAGTAAGATAAAACGCGCGTTGATCCGTAAATCACAGGCGTGAGAATATTTAAAAGACGATTGTCTGCCAATGCCTTGATTACTACCTCAGGGCCGATGCCGTTGATGTCACCGATGGTAATTCCAATCCTTGGCTTTTCAGGATTTGCTGTCATTGAGATTTTATATTTCAGTTTTGCAAATTAACTGAAAATTAATTCGCATCATTGAATTTGATTTTCAAATGGTAAGACCCAAGAAATTCCTAGGCCAGCATTTTTTAAAAGACCGAGCCATTGCTGCTCGTATTGTTGATTCATTGCGGGTGAATGAAAATGAGAATTATGTTTTGGAGGTAGGACCAGGTACGGGGGTGCTTACGGAGCTATTGCTAAAAAATGAAAAAATTAATCTGCATGTAAGCGAAATTGATCGCGAGTCTATTCAATATCTCAAGGAACATTTTCCCGCCTTGCAGGGGCGAATTATTGAAGGCGATTTTCTTGAAATGGACTTCTCTCAGCTTGGAAGTAAAGCCATCAATATTATTGGAAATTTTCCTTACAATATCTCTTCACAGATTTTTTTTAAAGTGCTGGATCATAGGGATGCTGTAGATCAGGTTGTCTGCATGCTGCAAAAGGAAGTGGCTGATCGAATTGCCGAGAAAGAAGGAACAAAAACGTACGGTATACTTAGCGTGTTGTTGCAAGCTTACTATGAAATTGATTATTTGTTTAAAGTTCCACCAGGAGTTTTTTTTCCGCCACCGAAAGTAATGTCTGCAGTTATACGGCTGAGACGGAATGAACGGAAGCAACTTGATTGTGACGAGGTGTTGTTTAAGAAGGTGGTGAAGCAGGCGTTTCAAAACCGGAGGAAAACATTGCGCAACGCACTCAAAAACTTAACTTTGCCTGCCTCAATTTCAGCATTACCGCTTTTGGATAAACGAGCTGAGCAATTGAGTGTAGAGTCGTTTATTGCACTTACCCGTTTAATTGAGCAATCAGGTGAAGGAGTTCGTTGAGTTTGAATTAACAAAAGAGTTTCGTGATTTATTTCAGGAGGCCCTGGACCATCGTGATAGTACATTTATCAAGCAAAGTCTTGAAGATGTAAATCCGGCAGACATATCTTCTTTACTTGATGAATTCAATACAGAGGAATCTAAATATGTGTTGGATATTTTGCCTGTGCAGACGCGCGCAGACATTATTAATGCGCTAGATGCTGTTACCCGAAAGAGTTTTCTGACCCTATACAAAAGCACTGAGTTAACAGATGTCATCAATTTATTGGACTCTGATGATGCTGCAGATATCTTGAATGAGTTGCCGATCAAGACCAGTGAGGAAATTATTGCAGGTCTTGACCATGAGTTGAAAACGCAGGTGATTGATCTATTGCGTTATGACGCGAATGTGGCAGGCGGCTTGATGGCGAAAGAGTTGATTAAGGCGCAAGTTACGTGGACGGTCGTCCAATGTATTGACGAGATCCGGAAGCAGGCCGAGAACACCTCTAAGTTTTATGCTGTCTGGGTGGTGGATGAGAATGATAAATTGCTCGGAAAGCTTGCATTGCAGGAGTTGATCTTGCGTGATTCGAAGACGATCATTAAAGATATTTACGATGATGATGTAACTTCGGTGGAGACCTACATGGAAGATCGCGAGGTGGCAGAAATCATGAAGAAGTATGACCTGGAATCTGTTCCTGTTGTAAATGTGCAGGGGCAGTTGGTCGGTCGCATCACCATTGATGATGTGGTGGACGTTATTACTGAACAGGCAGAAGAAGAACGACAGTTGATGAGTGGTATTACTGAAGATGTAGAAGAAGATGACAGTCTGTGGCGCAATGCAAGGGCGCGCTTGCCATGGCTACTGATTGGAATTTTTGGTGGAATGGCCAGTGCAAGGTTTATGGGTATTTTTGAACAAGAGTTGGCAAAAATTACGGCTATTGCATTTTTTGTTCCACTTATTCAAGCCACGGGCGGTAATGTGGGCATTCAGTCATCGGGCCTGGTTCTCCAAAGTCTGGTGAACTCAGATCAGATGGATGAAGGAATCCTACAAAGGTTGGGAAAAGTATTCACAGTAGCATTGTTAAACGGCTTGTTACTTTCCTTAATCGTCTTGGCTGCAACCTACTTGTTTTTCAGCAACAACCAGTTGTCGCTCGTTGTTTCGTTTGCATTATTTTGTGTAGTGCTGTTCTCATCGTTTGTGGGTACTTTAACACCGTTGATTTTGAATCGCCTTGGATTTAATCCTGCTTTGGTATCGGGGCCTTTTATCACAACTGCGGGCGATCTGATCGGCCTTACCATTTATTTTTTGGCCGTAAGGGTAATGATTTAGTCATTACTCCAACCAATGTAATAAAACGGATTATTAAGGAACGATTTCACCCTCTAGCAATATTTAAATTTGTTTATCTTTATTTTTAACACAACACAATTTGAAAGATAAAAAAACGATATCGCAAAAGCTTAGAGATAAATTTGATGAGATAATTGAGAAACCTCTTCTTACTAGTTCTCTGGTGCTGCTTTGTGTTGCTGTGGTTGTTATCAGTCTTAGCCTTGAATATTATATCAGCGATTTCAAAAGTTTCTGGGGCCAGATTTTGGCAGAAGCACACGGGATGATTTTTGACATTGCTGTGATTGGTATTCTGATTTTTTGGTTGAATCAAAATGGTGAGATCCGTCAACGGATTCGCACCTACAAAGATGAAATTGATGACTTTCGCTTGTGGGAGTCTGAGGAAGCTGCCTTTCGCACAGTAGGAAATATAAAGCGTTTGAATCGTCATAAAATTTATGAGATCAACCTGGTGAACTGTCACCTGTCGAGAACCAACCTGAGTCATGTTAATTTGAAATCAAGTAACATGAATTCAGCAAATCTCAGCAATTCTTCTCTGATCGAAACAAATCTTGAGAATACAAGGCTTAACCAGACCAACTTTGAAAACTCGAATCTCAATCAGGCAAACTTGAAGGGAGCTTACGCGAGTGGGGCAAACTTCAAAGACGCATTTTTGATCAAGGCAAATTTTGAGAGTGCATTTTTAATCAAGACGAATTTCACGAATGCCTATTTGATGGAGGCAAATCTTTCAAATAGCTATTTGATGGGCGCTGATTTTGAGAATGCCAGTTTATATAAAGCTGATTTAAGAGGAGCGAAAGGACTGACTGTAGAGCAGTTGGCAAAAGCAAAGACGCTTTACCTTGCAAAATTTGACGATGAATTATTGGAGCAAGTAAAGATGCAAATGCCTGAGTTGGTTGGTAGTTAAGGTTTATTTTTGGATTAGAAAGATTTAAATTAATTTTGAGATATTAAGCAACAGCTTCGTGACCCGAAGTCGTTGTTTGTTTTTTTAAAGTAACCGAATATTTCAGTGCCATGAGTAAAAAAATTTCTTACTACACTAAGGAAGGTTTAGAAAAACTTACCAATGAACTGAATTTCCTAAAAACGAAGGGACGTTCAGATATTGCCAAGCAAATTGCCGAAGCTCGTGACAAAGGCGACCTTAGTGAGAATGCAGAATATGATGCTGCAAAAGATGCCCAAGGGCACCTGGAGGCTAAGATTGCGAAGTTGGAAGAACTGGTGGGAAATGCCCGCCTGAT
>CAZNCO010000272.1:0-6353 GCA_964571345.1 uncultured Ohtaekwangia sp. | reverse complement strand
TTATAGAAGTTAGAGAGTAAGTTATTTTTCTTTGTCTTAAAAAGTTCAGTGATCCGGTTCATAATTCAAGATTCAAAAATTTGTATTTCGTAATCAGCTATTCATAATTTCAATACTTTCCCCACCGGATATAAGTTTCCAGATCTTTATCACCACGACCTGACAGGTTTATTACCACTACATCTTCAGAGTGGAGTTCCATCTTAGAGAGAACTGCAACCGCATGTGCGCTTTCAATAGCTGGAATAATTCCTTCCAATCTGCTTAACTCAATTCCTGCATTCATCGCTTCATCATCTGTTGCATTCAAAAATTGAACACGCCCGGTTTCAAATAAATGAGCATGCATCGGGCCAATACCAGGGTAATCAAGTCCTGCAGAAATAGAATAGGGTTCAATTACTTGCCCATCTTCCGTTTGCATCAGCAACGACTTGCTTCCGTGAAGAATTCCAACTTTACCCAACGCTGTGGTAGCTGCCGACTCATTTGTATTCACGCCCAAACCGGCAGCTTCCACGCCAATCAAATTAACATGTTCATCATTTAAATAATGATAGAAAGCTCCGGCTGCATTGCTTCCACCGCCCACGCAAGCAATCACGTAGTCAGGAAAGGGATTTCCGATTTCGGACGTCAATTGATTTTTGATCTCTTCGCTGATCACAGATTGAAATTTTGCGACCATGTCAGGATACGGATGCGGACCAACGACCGATCCTATGATATAGTGAGTATCCGTTGGATGGTTGATCCAATGGCGCATCGCCTCGTTGGTTGCATCCTTCAAAGTTTTATTTCCAGAAAGTGCAGGGACTACGTTTGTTCCGAGTATACGCATGCGCTCCACATTAGGCCGCTGGCGATCCATGTCAAGCTGGCCCATGTACACGATGCACTCCATGCCCATCAAGGCGCACACTGTTGCAGTGGCCACACCATGTTGGCCAGCGCCTGTCTCAGCAATAATTTTTTTCTTACCCAATCGCTTTGCCAACAGGATCTGGCCGATCGTGTTATTTATCTTGTGAGCACCCGTGTGACAGAGATCTTCGCGCTTCAAATAGATCTTCGCTTTGTATTTTTCCGAAAGGCGATTTGCAAAAAAAAGAGGAGTTGGTCTTCCTACATAATTTTTTAACAGGTAATCAAATTCTTTTTTAAAATCTTCTGACCCGATGATTTGAAGATAATTTGTACGAAGTTCTTCCACATTCGGATAAAGCATTTCAGGAATATACGCACCACCGAAGTTTCCGTAATAGCCGCGCTGATCAACTGTGTATTTCATTTTGATTAACGATTATAGTTTTAAGATTTTTGATTTTCGAAATATCTTTCATTCCATAGCTGACTTCCACCCCACTGTTGACATCCACAGCGAAGAAAGAAGGATGATCAAGGTTTATCGCCTCCTCAATATTATCGGGTGAAAGGCCACCGCTGAGAAAAAAGGGAGTGTTACTCTTGTACTTGTTCAACAATGACCAGTCAAAACGTTTACCACTTCCGCCCAATGATTCTGATTTTGTATCAAATAAAAAATATTCACAAGAAGCCTGGTAAGAATTTGTGATTAAGAAATCAAATGAATTATCTACGAGAAAGACTTTAATCACTTTCACTACCTGTTTTAATTCTTCGCAATACGCCATTGACTCATTACCATTAAGCTGCACTTAATCAAGTTCATGCTCCTTAACCTTCTTCTTTGTCAATTCAATTTCTTCATTAACAAAAACCCCTACCTTTTTGATTTGTTTCGGAAAGGACAACGGAATTTTAAAATCTTCTCCCACAAAACGCTTTGATCCACGATAAAAAATAAATCCCATGAAGTCAGGTTTTAACGCAGCCACATCCATGATGTTTAGGGCATCGCGCATTCCACACACTTTCAAAAGGATTTGATTTTTCATTTCGATTCCGAAAGTTTTTTCAACGAATCGATAAACTCGCGGGCTGCCAATTCTGGCCGGCTATTTTTCATAAAATTCTCGCCCATCAAAAATCCTTCATACCCATGCTGCCTCAATTCAATAATAGTATTGGGGTCGCTGATGCCGCTCTCCGAAACTTTCACCATACCAGCAGGCATCAATGGCGACAGCCTTTTTGAAATATTGATACTAACTTCAAAGGTTTTCAGGTCGCGGTTGTTCACACCCATCAAATCCACGGGCGCCTCCAAATTCTGTTTCAATTCCTCCTCATTATGAACTTCCAACAACACTTCAAGACCGAGCGAATGCGCGAAGTTTGCAAGCTCATTCACCCGTTTCGAATCCATCACGGCAGCAATCAGAAGAATTGCATCCGCACCGATTGATTTTGCTTCTATGATCTGATATTCGTCAATGGTAAAATCCTTGCGAAGGATGGGGCAGTAATTAAACTTCCGCGCAAGCGTAAGGTCATCGTTGCTTCCACCAAAATATTCTTTATCTGTAAGAATCGATAATGCGCTGGCTCCGGCTTGCATGTATCCGATGGAAGTTCGCTCAATAGAAACATGTGGATTGATCATTCCCTTGGAAGGCGACTTTCTTTTGATCTCGGTGATGATTCCAGATTTGTCTTTGCGCTGCACGTATTTTTTTAATGACACGACAGGTGAAGAAAAATAAATGCTTTGCTCCAACAGTCGTGCGGGATAAAGTGATTTTCGCTCCGCTACCTCTTTCCTTTTTTGTTCAATGATTTTATCGAGTATGTTCATAAATTTCAGTTTCCAGTTTACCAGCTACCTGTAATCGGCAACTCGAGACTGGCAACAAGTTAGTTATTCAACAATTTCTTAAATGCATCCAAAGCTTTTCCTGATTCCAATGTTTCTTTTGCTTTCGCTAAAGCCGCTTCGATTCCTTCTTTTTGGTGGCCTGCAAATAACGCCATGCCTGCGTTGGCAATAACAGCTGCATTTTGTGCGGCAGTTCCCTCACCTTCCAATACTTTCATAAATATTTTGGCCGACTCTTCAACGGTGACGCCACCGCTAAGGTCTTCCGATTTCAATCGAGGCAAATTCAAATCTTCAGGCTCTATCACGGTCTCTCCTCCATTAAAGAAAAGCTTGACAGCACTGGTCAACGAAACTTCATCGTATCCATCGGTGGAATGTAAAATCACAAAGTCTTTTTCGGTTTGCTGATACAGATAACCGTATTGCCGTGCGAGTTGTAGACTAAACACTCCCACCAATTGACGAGTTGGAAATGCCGGGTTCACCATGGGGCCGAGCATGTTGAAAAACGTTTTTACGCCCAGCTCTTTGCGAATAGGCGCAACATTTTTCATGGCAGGATGAAACAACGGTGCATGCATAAAACAAATATTTGCCCGCTCCATTGCCTTTTTAAGTTCATCCAGATTGTTTGTGAATTTGTACCCAAAATATTCCAACACATTGGACGAACCCGAAACAGACGATACTCCATAGTTCCCGTGCTTAGCGACAGGTTGCCCAGCCGCTGCTACTACAAACGAGGAGAGTGTCGAAATATTAAACGTATTTTTTGCATCACCACCTGTTCCGCAGACGTCCATCACAGGAAGATCAAATTTTACCGGGATGCAAAGTTCCAGCATAGCATCGCGAAACCCAGCCAACTCATCCACGGTGATGCCGCGCATCATAAACACCGTCATAAACGCAGTCGTCTGACTGGGATTAAACCTACCCTGAGCCAAATCTACCAGCACTGTCTTTGCACTCTCCTTCGTGAGTGACCGATGCTCTATCAATTCATTTAATACTTCTTTCATAAAACTTTATTTCATGCTAAAACGTAAAGGCGTCAAGCCATCGTTATAATTTTAACCAGTTCTCAATCATCTTTGGCCCTTCAGGAGTCATCACCGATTCGGGATGAAACTGCAAACCACGGACATCAAATTTTGCATGCGCCATGGCCATTACCAATCCTTCATCATTTACAGCAGTGACTTTTAATTCGGCCGGAATACTTTCCGGAAGTATTGCCCAGGAGTGATAATGAGTTGCCTGAAATTTTGGAGACACAGCTTGAAACAACTTTTCATTCGTATCCACCACTTCGGCAATTGAAGTTACACCATGAAGAACTTTAGGAATATTGAAAAGCTTTGCACCAAACACTTCGCCAATTCCCTGGTGACCAAGGCAAATTCCTAAAATACTTTTAGAGGATGCATATTCTTTGATGACTTGCTTCATGATCCCGGCTTCGTCCGGAATGCCAGGCCCGGGAGACAAGAGTATTTTATCATAATTTTTCACCGCTTCTATGCCTATCTTATCATTCCGGAATATTTCAGGTGAATGCCCCAACGCCCGAAGGATATGAACCAGATTGTAGGTAAATGAATCATAATTATCAAGAACCAATATCTTCATCGCTTATAATTTTAAAATCGTAATTCTTCAATCGTCATTTTTGATTATATCTTTTCCGCTATCACGAGCGCCTTTCTAAGGGCCTCCAGCTTATTATTTACTTCTTGGAGTTCACTCTGTGCATTCGACTTTGAGACCACTCCGGCTCCAGCCTGATAAGTAAGAGTATTGTTCTGACTTAAAAACGTGCGGATCATAATCGCTTTGTTAAGTGTTCCATCAAATCCGAGTAACCCAATGGCTCCACCGTAAAAACTACGATTTACATTTTCATATTGATTAATCAGGTTCATCGCCATTACCTTGGGTGCTCCAGATAATGTTCCCGCTGGAAATGTATCAGCAAATACCTGGATGGACGAAGAGTCTTCCGCCAGCTTTCCTGACACCTTTGAAACCAGGTGAATCACATGCGAGTAATATTGAATTTCTTTGAATACTTCTACTTTCACCTGATGTGCATTGCGGCTCATATCATTGCGGGCAAGATCCACGAGCATCACATGTTCCGCATTCTCCTTTTCATCTGCCGAAAGCTTTTCAGCTATCTTCAAATCCTCACTATCGTTTCCACTTCTGCGAAAAGTGCCCGCTATTGGATAAATCGAAGCAACATGATTATTAATTTGCAGCTGCGCCTCGGGTGAAGAACCAAATAACTTAAAACTCCCGTAGTCAAAATAAAAAAGATATGGTGAAGGGTTTACAGAACGCAGTGCCCGATAAACATTGAACTCATCGCCTTTAAAGGAATTGGTGAATCTTCGGGACAAAACGATTTGAAAAACATCTCCGCGATAGCAATGCTGCTTACCTTGTTCCACCATCGTTATGAATTCCTCATCGGTGACATTCGATGACTCTTTACCTGTAATTTGAAACTTGAATGTCGAAAATCGGTTGCTGAAAATAATTTGCTCAATTCTATCGAGCGAACTGTCGGTCAAATTATGTCCAAATTCATATAAACTGAGTTCGTTATAAAAGTGATCCACCACAATTACATACCGATATAACTTGTAAAGCATGTCAGGAATGGTGCGATCGACAGCCTTGAATTTCACATCCTCAAAATACCTTACGCCATCATATGCAGTGTATCCAAACAGGCCGAAGGCGTTGAACTTTCCTTCGATTTTTTCAACATCAAAACAGCTCCTAAATTTTTCCAGCACAGACGGCAAGTCTTTTTTCTGTCGATCCAGTTTCAGTACCTGTCTACTTCCATCGGGAAAGACCTCCGTCACTTCATCTCGATTGGCTGAAAAAGAAGCAATTGGCTCGCAACAGATGAAACTCAAGCTATTTTCGTGACCGTGATAATCAGAGCTTTCCAATAAAATGCTTCCCGCAAATACATCGCGCAGTTTCAAGTAGATGTTCACCGGGGTGAGCGTGTCTGCCAGCAGCCGTTTATGAAAGGATTGAAGTCTGTAATTCATACTTAAATTTTAAAGTCGTTAAAAACAAAAAACCCGCCCTGGTTTGACCGGAGCGGGTTTTTTGAAAGTTATTTAGTTTCAACAAAGCACAGCATCGCACCGATCAGTTTTTGATCCGTGCCACCACCATGCATTGTTTACAATTGATCTCATTTTATTTCTTCGCAGCTTTTTTTGCTTTGGGTTTTGCTTCTGCGCCTGCAGCAGTTTTTTTCTTGCTGGCAGTGCGAATTAACTTAGCCTTAATTTTCTTTCTGTTCCTGGAATTTCCATAAGAACCCTTGGTGCGCTTGCCTTTGGCAGATTTTTTATCTCCTCTTCCCATTTGAGTTTTTTAATTTCGCAGCAAGTATAAGGAAGGATTTTTGAAATACAAACTTTTTTTAAAAATAGCTGACTGCAATTATACCACAAAGGGCCTTTACCAGCATAAGGCCATCAATCAGCACGAGATAATAAAAGATGGATTGCCGCCTGTGCAGATAGTACGCAACCGTAAGCATCATCATAAACGGAATGGTATTCATGAATATTCT
>CAZNCO010000271.1:0-6353 GCA_964571345.1 uncultured Ohtaekwangia sp. | reverse complement strand
TTGCCAAAGGGTTGGATGGCGATGCTTACGAATATTTTTGTGAATTAAAATTTGATGGCGTCTCCATCAGTTTAAAATATGAAAATGGAATTTTAGTGAAGGGCATCACGCGCGGTGATGGCATGCGCGGTGATGATGTGATTGCCAATGTAAAAACCATTCGAACGCTTCCTTTAAAAGTGAAAGGCAAAAATATCCCTGAAAAATTTGAAGTGCGTGGTGAAGTTTTTCTTCCCAAAGAAGTATTCAAACAACTCAACAAAGAGCGTGAAGATATTGGCGAAGAAACGTACGCCAACGCACGGAACACAGCCAGCGGCACTTTGAAAATGCAGGACAGCACCGAGGTAGCAAGGCGCAAACTTGATTGCTTTCTTTATTACCTGTTAGGCGAAGACAATCGAGTCGAAACGCATGAAGAATCCATTCACAAAATTGAGTCTTGGGGATTTCAGGTATCAAAGACCTACAAAAAATGCAAGAATATTGCCGAAGTACTGAAGTACATTGAGCATTGGGAAAAGAGACGAGAAGATTTACCTCTTGAAACCGATGGCGTAGTAATTAAAGTAAACAATTTACAACAGCAGCAACAACTTGGTTTCACAGCAAAAAGCCCACGCTGGGCAATCGCCTACAAATACAAAGCCGAAAGTGTAAGCACGCGCTTAAATGGAATTACCTACCAGGTGGGAAGAACTGGTGCAGTGACACCCGTAGCTGAACTTGAACCTGTTTTTCTTGCCGGCACAACTGTGAAACGCGCGTCCCTCCACAATGCGAATGAAATTGCTCGACTCGATTTGCGCATTGGAGATTTTGTGTTTGTAGAAAAAGGTGGTGAGATCATTCCAAAAGTTACAGCCGTAGATCTATCTAAGCGCGATGAAAAACTGAAGCCAGTAAAATACATCACACATTGCCCTGAGTGCGGCACAGAATTAATTCGCCAGGAAGGCGAAGCCAATCATTATTGTCCAAATGAAAAAGGTTGTCGCCCGCAGATTACCGGAAGAATCGAACATTTTATCCAACGCAAAGCTATGGACATTGATTCGTTAGGAGAAAAGACTATTGGGCAGCTTTTTGATTTGGGGCTTGTTAAATCTCCCGCTGATTTATACGACTTGAAAAAAGAAGACGTGCTTAAACTAGAAGGGTTTAAGGAATTATCCACAAAAAATCTATTGCAGGGAATCGAAGCCTCAAAGGCCGCACCATTCGAAGCCGTGTTATTTGCAATTGGGATTCGCTTTGTCGGCAAGACGGTTGCAGAAAAAATTGCCCGCTATTTCAAAAGCATGGAAAATCTGTCGAGGGCTAGTTATGACGAACTATTGAATGCTCCTGAAGTGGGCGAGAAAATTGCTCGAAGCGTTGTTGACTATTTTGCCGAAGCTGAAAATAAAAGAGAGGTTGAAAGGCTCCGCAAAGCGGGACTCAACATGGAGTCTGACTTTAAAGAACCGGAAAAAGAAAGTGACTTGCTTTCCGGCAGATCATTTGTGATCTCAGGTGTTTTTGAAAACTACGAACGCGAACAACTTCAGGACATCGTGATAAAAAATGGCGGACGTATTCTGTCGGGCGTATCCGGCAAGCTTGATTATCTGTTGGCAGGAGAAAACATGGGGCCATCCAAGCGCGAGAAAGCTGAAAAGCTGGGCGTGAAAATTATTGACATTAGCGAGTTTGAGAAGATGCTTGAAAAATGATACTTGATTAAAAATCCAGCAACCTGCAGCAAGTATCTAGTATCTGTTTAAAAATTGTAATTTTGCCGCCATGTTTAAAATGAAATTTTTGGAAATGCGCACTGCGAAGGCGCTAAAAAAAAATAAGAGCCTTCGCGCCAGTATTCCTTATTCGCAGGCTAAAACCTTTGGCATTCTCTTCAGCGTGGAAGACAAGCAAAAACACAATGCCGTAAAAGAGTTTATTCATCAGCTCGAGCAGGACGGAAAAACGGTAAAGGTGCTCGAATATCTACCTTTGAAAAAGGAGAACTATGAATTCATGTTTGATTTTTTCACCGTCAAAGAACTTTCTTTTTGGGGAAAGATCAACTCCGATATCGCGCAAAAATTCTCTGAAACACCTTTCGACTATTTGTTCTATCTGGACCGTGAGTTCAATCCACTTGCCCTGCATGTAATGGCTACCAGCAAAGCCCATTGCCGTGTAGGACGATTCCATGAAAATGAAAGTGGTTATTTCGAATTGATGATCGAACAAAATGGAACTGACAAAGGGCTGATGGATTCGATGTACAAATACACCACTCAATTAAAATAAGTCGTTTAATACTTCTCTACTAAAAAACATTTGAAATGAAAAAATTATCTGGCACAGGTGTGGCTTTGGTGACTCCCTTTCAGGAAGACGGACAGATTGATTTTGTTGCTTTAAAAAAAATCCTGGACCATACCGCCAAAGGAGTTGATTACTTTGTTGTGATGGGTACTACGGGCGAATCGGCAACGCTGTCCAAAGATGAGAAGAAAGAAGTGCTACAATTTGTTTTAAAAAACAATTCGAAGAAGTTGCCTGTCGTATATGGCATTGGCGGAAATAATACAGATTCGGTAATTGAAGAAATTCATTCTACAAATTTGAAGGGAGTGACTGCACTCCTGTCGGTGAGTCCATATTACAACAAGCCAAGCCAGGAAGGAATTTATCAGCACTTCAAGAAAGTAGCCGACACTTCTACCTTGCCAATAATTCTGTACAATGTACCGGGCCGCACAGCCTCTAACCTCACTACAGACACAACCTTGCGATTAGCGCAGCATCAAAATATTGTTGGGATCAAAGAAGCTTCAGGCAACATGGAGCAATGCATGAAGATTGCGAAAGAAAAGCCTAAAGATTTCCTGTTGATCTCAGGTGACGATATGCTCACTGTTCCCCTTTATTCGATTGGAGGGGCGGGAATCATTTCTGTATTAGCAAATGCCTACCCATTGGTCTTCAGAAAAATGACAGACGCAGCAAAGGTTGGAAATTTTTCCAAAGCTGCAGCTGAAACATTCAGACTTCTGGATATCAACGGACCAATGTACGAGGAAGGAAATCCGACAGGAGTAAAATACTTGATGAGCTTGATGGGTTTATGCATGCCTTATGTGCGGTTGCCTTTGGTGGAGCCTTCAAGCGGATTAAGAAAAAAGATTGAGAAGGGTTTCGAAAAGATAAAGTAACCCTTGTGTCAATGCCCGATTGAAAAGTTTTCATTTGAAGCCAGAATGATAAGACTAACACTTAGTGGTTTCATTCTCGTTGCTTCATTCGCTATTGGTTTTTCTCAGCAGTCCTTTCCAAGTCAACAACTGGTAGCCAGCAAAATGGATGAGGCACTGGTTTCAAGCGACTTGCCCGCAGTTGTTGCCATCGCGATTAACACTAAAGGCCAGAAAATTTCCTATGCTTTCGGTAAAGCAGTGTGGACGGAAAATGGTAAAGTAACAGAAGATCACATCTTCCGCATTTACTCAATGACCAAAATTATCACCAGCATTGCAGCACTGCAGCTGGTGGAAAAAAGGTTGATCAACTTAGATGATGACCTTTCTCTCCTGCTTCCCGAGATGGCGAAAATCCCTATCCTTTCAAATGGAAAATTAATCGAGCCCAAAAACGCGATTACGCTTCGCCATCTTCTGACACACACTGCCGGGTTCGGTTATACCAGCACAGACGAAGAGCTATCAAAATTTGATCGTAGCAAATGGACTTACAAAGATTTACCGAGACGATTCGAAAGCGGCACACAGTTTTTGTATGGCACGAGTACAGACTGGGTAGGAAGATTAGTGGAAAAAATTTCGCGAATGAGCCTCGAAGATTATTTCCGAAAAAATATCACTGGCCCTCTAGGCATGAACCACACCTGGTTTAATGTTCCAGATTCGTTGAAACAGTTGATTGTTTCGCATGGGAAGCGAGGCGATGGAGGGAATCTTCCGCTGATTGAATCGCCCAATCGCATACCTACCCAAAGAGCAATGGAATTCAGCGGTGGCGGTGGATTATTTTCATCGCCTGCCGATTTTACGAAACTTTTGAGTTGCCTGTTGAACTACGGTGAATGTAGAGGACTACAAATTTTAAAGAGGAAAACCGTTGAGGAGATGATCCAAAATCAAATCGGGAATATTTCGATGGCAGATGCAGGGACATATTTTAATCCGGATTTGTGCTGCAACTTCAGCGGAATTACATCTTCTACTACCAAGTGGGGGCTGGGCGCACTGATCGATAATGAAGATAAACCTTACGGCAGAAAATCAGGAACGATTTTATGGGGAGGATTGATGAACACATACTTTTACATCGATTTCAGATCTGGCATCGCGGCAAGCATCTACACTCAATATCTGCCATTCAATCATCCGGCAACTACTTCGTTATTCGAAAAATTCTCAGAGTTAATTTATTCTCAGAAATAGGAAAGGCAAATAAAAAAAGCCACCCTGAAGGTGGCTTTCCATAAGAAGTCAGTAACTGTTTATTCCTTGTTTTTCAACTCTTGAACTTCAGCACGAATGGTCTGAGCCATGTTTTTCACATCTTGCATTCCTTTGCGCAAGCGTGTTCCTGCAGCACTATTTGCCTTATTATAAAACTTATCTGCATCCGGCTCAATAGACGCGATCAAGGCTTTAAGTTCTTCGAATTTTTTCATTTTGTTTATGTTTTAGTTTCTAATTGGGTTTCTTGTATATGCCAAATTAATTAAAAACCTTTAAAAACAAGCCAAAAACCGCACTTTTTTACTATTTCGTAACAGAAACCAGCTCTTCGCGCTTGTAAAAGCCCTCATCAAGCTTCGTTTTTAGCGCAGAAAACGCTGTTAATGTCTCCTCAACGTCAGCCATCGTGTGAGCAGCCGTAGGGATAATCCGGAACATAATCACGTCTTTGGGCACTACAGGATAGATTACTACCGAGCAGAAAATGCTATAATTTTCACGCAAATCCATGCTCATGTTGGCCGCCTCGCCTACCCCACCTTTAAATAAAACCGGTGTTGGTGGTGTCTGCGTTTCGTTGATGGCAAAACCTCTTGCTTTTAATCCGCTCTTAATCGCCTTCATAATCTTGTGCAGATCATGTCTTAGTTCCGGATGCTTCTTCAACAGCTCAAGACGTTTCAATCCTCCGATTACCAACGGCATCGGAATTGATTTTGCATAAATCTGAGAACGAACTGAATATCTCAAGAATTTCAAAATCTTTTTGTCACCGGCTACAAACGCGCCAATGCTTGCCATTGACTTTGCGAATGTAGAGAAGTACAAATCGATTTGATCCTGCACTCCTTGCTCTTCTCCAACTCCGGCACCTGTCGGGCCCATCGAACCAAAGCCGTGTGCATCATCTACGAACAAACGGAAATTATACTTCTTCTTCAGTTCTACAATTCCTTTTAAATCGCCCATGTTTCCGCTCATGCCAAACACACCTTCGGTGATCACTAAAATTCCACCGCCTGTTTCGTTAGCTAATTTGGTAGCACGCTGAAGTTGCTTCTCCAAATTCTCCATGTTGTTGTGCGTATACACGAAACGCTTGCCCATATGCAGACGAACGCCATCAATAATACAAGCATGTGATTCTGCATCGTACACGATTACATCCTTGCGATTTACAATTGCATCGATAATAGAAAGCACACCCTGATAACCATAGTTCAACAACATCGCATCTTCTTTCTTCACAAAATCAGCAAGCTGTTTTTCCAACTCAAGGTGATGAACGGAATTTCCGCTCATCATGCGCGCTCCCATGGGTGAGGCCAATCCGAATTGTGCTGCAGCATCTGCATCTGCTTTGCGAACTTCGGGATGGTTAGCCAGGCCTAAATAATTATTCAAACTCCAGTTCAGAACATTCTTTCCATTGAATTTCATGCGCGGCCCTATCTCTCCCTCCAGTTTTGGAAAGAAAAAATAATCATCGGGTAAGTGTGAATACTTGGCCAAAGGGCCTTCCTCCATGCGCAGTTTTTCAAATAGATCGACCATTGTTGTAATGTTTACGTGTTAAATTCCTAATTATTCTACTTTATGTAATCGTGAAATTTGCCGCAAAAATACGAAAAAGCAGGGCACTTACTACAAATCAACTCATTGCCGTCCACCATTTGTCGGGAAATGTAACAGCAAGCCGGTTTTATGATTATCTTTGCGCCCTCAAATTTAATTTTAGCCAATTTATACCCTTTTATGGAAGTAGCGAAGATTAGGAATATTGCCATCATTGCCCACGTTGACCACGGAAAAACAACCCTGGTTGACAAACTTTTACATGCCGGCCACCTTTTTAAAGACCACGAAAATCCTGGTGAG
>CAZNCO010000270.1:0-6375 GCA_964571345.1 uncultured Ohtaekwangia sp. | reverse complement strand
GTACAGAGATCAAAATTGCTAAGGTTCATTCAGACGGCACGAAAGAACCTTCAACAACAATTGCATCTTCTTCCGAGTCGAGGTCAAGTGGGTTTCCACAAATGACAAAATCAGGAAATCAATTGATCTTCGCCTGGACAGATGACAAAGAGAAGACGATCAAAGTGGCAAAGCTGGCATTGTAGAAAAGACTTAATTTCTTCAAAAATGAAAATCATAAAATACTTTTTTGCCCTAACGACACTTTTTGCTTGCTCAGGTAAAAAGACAAATGAGAAACCCGAAACTAATTCGTCTCAGGTCGTTGCACCGGTCGAAAGTAACGCTCGCATTATTGGAGAACAATCCGAACCCGATACTTTGAAGGGCAGTCTCAAAGCAAAGGCGATGGGAACCATTGGTGACGTTGGCATCACAATCATCTACTATTCTCCTGCAGTTCGTGGCCGTGTGATCTGGGGCGGCCTGGTGCCATTTGATAATGTTTGGGTGACAGGGGCGCATCGTGCTACTAATATCGAGTTCAATGGAGACGTTGTAATTGGAGGTGTAAAAATTGCGGCAGGGAAATATGCGTTATTCACAATTCCAGGCAAAGAAGAATGGACAATCATCATCAATAAAAACTGGGATCAGCACTTGACAGATAATTATAATCAAAAAGATGACATCGTGCGCGTAAAAGTGAAACCGGAAACTGAAGCAAAAAATCAGGAGAGGCTTCGGTACGTAATTGAGACGGATGGCGCTAAGACTGGTGAAGTAGTTGTCTATTGGGAAAAAATTGAGGTTTCGATGCCAATAGCCGTCACAGGAAATTAGGATGCATTAGGCCGATGTTGCTTTAGCTTCTCCACTAGATCAGACGGCTTGACCTCAAAATAATCAGCGATTTAAAGACTACTGTGATAGTTGTGAAATAGCTCGTTCCATCCTGGTTTAAGTCTCTTTACGAAGCCCGTCTCGCACGGGCTAACTTTGAAGTTTTTTAGCTCATAAAGCAATTGACGACCAATACTTTCAGGTGGTCTCTTCCTAAAAGTATGTAACCGCTCTTTTCATGTGTGGTTACTTTATTATGTAACCCTGCGTGTTGATTTAATGGCTTGTTTAGCCGTGGATGGCTCTGCAATCACGGAAAAAACTGGCACAAGCCCTTGGCAAAAGGATAAGAACTCTCAGGGAAAAGAATGGACTGAGCCTTAAGCATTTTGAGGCCAAGGAAGGAGCTATTAATCGCCATGCACTGTCTGATATTGAGCAAGGCAAGAAAGTGCCCAACCTCTATACTCTTTTGAGAATCGCTACAGTGTTAGATGTTCCTCTTGAGGAATTTGTCAAGAAGCTGAAGTAAGTTCATCTTTTGGAGGCCTTTTGAATTTGATCGAATTCGGGTCCATCAATTGCACTACGCCAGTGGTGAATTCAACCAACGCATAGGTCTTTGTGATATAACCACCTGTATCATTGAAAAATGGTTCTTTGCACCACCCATGAAAGAATCCCTCTTTCCCTGCTTGGGGAAATCCGCCTAAAATAACGACGGTTCTTAACTCCTGGTCCGTTGCTTCCATTAACGAAAATTGGGTTCCACAATTATACAACCTTAACCAATTCCTGTCAATAGCAAATTTTTATACCTGTGCTCCCCTATTCGCGAGTCTCAAAAGAAACACCAATTAATCTGGGGGGGTGTTTCGGTCATTTGGTTTTCTTTCCCCGAGCAGGCAGGTTATCTAAATACCTAGCATAATCCTTCATTACCTTCCCTGCACTCTCCTTCAGTATCTGCTCCAGAAAGGGTTTGAGTGTCCCATAGCCGGCCTTTGTCGCTTCCATCTGAAGGATGAATACGGTTTGGTTATCCAGATCGATATTTTTTCTGAACATTTTTACCGTTGATCGCGTAGTTTTCATATCTACTAAAAGATATATAAAAGTATAAAATTTTATTTAATAATAAACACTTGTTTATGAAATCTGATAACAGTATTTTTGGTTGTATTTTTTACTTCAACATGTCCCTAAAAATCCGTAAAAATTGTGCGTAAGCTTATCCGCAGGTCCGGTTCTATTGCGCGCCCAATTCCACGTGCCTCCCATCTACTGGCGGACTACGCCTATTGGTTTGAGCGCAGATATCAAAAGGCAGCCGGGACTTACCTGACCAATGCACGATCATTCATGCGAACCTATAAGGCTGGGTCGTTGCGCGCGCAGATGATCACCTTTGGCGTGCGCAAGAGTCATACCCTTCGGTCATTCCTTAAGAGGTTTATGGAGTTCCTGGAGGAGCGTGGTGTGGATGCCGCCATCAACGATTTGAACCAGAAGCAGCTCCCCCGCTCTAACGCCTATGTGAAGTTGTTTCTGCTACACTCTAAGGACCGTCTGCGCGGAGATCTTTCTCTGTCGACTTATGCCACGGTACTTAACCATTACTTTTCGACCATTCGCGAGAACCCCCGGTACATCAACAAACAAACGGCTGAAAACTTCATCTTTTCTCGCGATCTTTCAGATTACACCATATGTTTGTATAAAGCAGTCCTTAAAGCGTTTTGCCAATGGGTGGCTGTTTACAGAGAACTGCCGAATAAAGATCTCAACAGTGATCAACGGAAGTTGAAAAAAGGCCTGCAACAAATCAGCCCACAGTCGCTCAAGGAAATTATTGGGCTTAAGGTGCGCTCACACCAAAGCCAGTTGAAAGGTTATCACAAGGAAAGTTTGACTTCACCCCAGAGGCGCAGGCTGCTTGCCACGTGCGAATCCCAACGTGACCGGGCGATCATCTCATTGATGGCGTGGAATGGTCTGAGAACTGTCGAGGTTACACGATTGTCGGTCCATCATTGTCGTCCAAAAGAAAACAAAATTGAAGTATGGGGTAAAGGCAAGTCGGTCAAGTCGCGCGAAGCGATCCGTTTCTTCAAAATACCTCAAGCCGAAGTCACCAAATATGTTCGCGAGGCCGGGCTCACCAAGGGAAGAGTCTTTCCGGACTTATCACGCCAGGCGATCGACGCGATGATCAAAAAGAATTTTAAGAAGCTGAGGTTGGGTGGCAAGCAAGAGAAATATTCGCCGCATAGCCTTAGACATACTTCAGGCCAGGTCATGTACGACAAGGGGGTGAAACTCGAGTTCATTCAGAAGACACTCCGGCACGCGACCATGGAGAATACACTTGTCTATGCTCAGCGGGCCATTGACCGATCGTACTTCAAAAAGATGCCACTCAACATCTAACCTCTGACAGAATGGGAAGCAATACCAAAAATATTTTTTAAACTTATGGCAAGATTCAGATCCGCATTCGTTCACACTGACTACAGTGAACTCTACCAAGGGGTGATGAAATTCGACCGCAACCGCGCGGCCTTTATTCATCAATGGTATCCTTTTGTCGAAGGCTATTCGCGCGAATTCATCACCGGCATCCTGGGTGAACTGAACTACACTCCCACGCGGTGCCTTGAGCCCTTCGCGGGTAGCGGGACAACTCCCCTCGAACTTCAGAACGAAGGTATCAATTGCACTTCCTTTGAAGTCAGTCCTTTCATGCACCTGCTGGCCTCGGTAAAGTTGGAGAAGAACTACACATTCAAGGAATTCAATGACGCGCTCCGGCACATTGAAGTTTCCCTTGACAAACTGAAAGATAAGCCGCCCGCGCTGCCTTTTCCGATTGCTGAAACACTGATTGAAAAAACGGGCCTGGAGAAATTTGTCTTTTACAAAGAAACGTTCAAAGGCATCCTTGATATCAAGTTTGCAGTCAGCAAATTAAAGGATGAGCGCTACAAGAAATTGTTTATGGTGGCATTGGCTTCAATTCTGCTTGAAGTCAGTAACGTCTTCCGAAATGGGAAATGTGTGAGCTATCGATCTGACTGGAAGGAACGAAAACGATACTCGAGACGCGGAGTACACAAGGCCTTTTTAAATCGCGTCTACGATAAAATCCTCAAGGACATTGCGATCATCGAGGAGCTGTTTCCAACCATGGTTGACAATAAACAGACCTGTTTCCATCAGGATGTAAGGAAGGGCATTGTAGATCTACCCCGCCGTTCCGTGGACCTGGTAATCACCTCGCCACCTTACCTTAACTCACGAGACTATACGGACATCTACCGACTGGAATTATGGGTACTTGACCTCATTCGGTCATACGATGAGATGTTCGCTTTAAGGAAAAAGACTTTGATTTCTCACGTGCAATATAAGCTTGACGATGTCAGGTTAGTTGATTCGCCACTGTTAAAAAAGACTGTAAGGAAAATAGAAGACAACAAAGACCGACACTGGAATGAGAACCTCACACGCATGATCAAAAGCTACTTCCGCGACATGGATTTCCTCTTTTTCAACTTGAGAGAGAAAATGATGGATGACAAGATGATCTACTTCAATATTGCTAACTCTGCTTACTGCGATGTGGAGATTAAAGTGGACGAAGTCGTGTGCGAACTTGCCGAAGCGAATGGTTTCAGTGTGCAGGAGATCCGCAAGGCACGTGACCTAAAGACAAGCGGCCAGCAGAAGGATTCCGTGAAGTCGCTGCAGGAAAGCGTGATCGTGATCAAAAGCTAATTCAGATGATCGCCTTGAGGGTGCAACCACGGGAGGCAAATATTTTGTTGGGTATATGACCCTGAAATACTTTGCATCAGTTGCTACGTAGCACTTTCTTGACCGCCTTCTTTGCCGCATTGGAAGCTGAAGTTGGATCTAGTTTAACATGCCGAGGTGGTCTTGATACCCTTGGATCCAATGCTTTTATAATTTTCTCCGGCCACTTGATATCTGAATCACCATTGCGCGCATCAAAAACAACGAGGACTCCTACTACCGATTTGGGATCGTTCACAACATAAGTATTGATCTGATGCAAACCTTCTATGGCATGATCTTCCTTATACGGCGTTCCACCTACACAAGTGCCTAGACACTTCAGCTCGAAGTAGTAGACATTTTGATCCAGTTGCGTGATTGTACGAACGTCCACTCTGTTTTCCGTGCTGTCATTATAGGCTTCTTCATCCACCCAACACCCTATGGTATTTTCTTCAATGAATTTCGCAAAATCTTTTCTGAAGAGCTTTTCGGGCGAATCCATTAGTAGTCCCTTATCCTTCGGTGGTGCCCAATAAAAAAATCGCTTTTGCCCTTTGATCTCGGTCTCATACCTGCTGAGGATTTTTACCCATTCATCGATATGCAACTCTGTCCCGTTGACTGCAGTGCTGGGTTTATATACGGAAGCGTTGGGAACATAATCCACACAGATGCCGCAGACAATTGCGTGGATTTGCCTTCCAGAAATAAAAAACATCAATGATTTGCCTTGCTCGGAGTGTTCCACGGCATGAGTATAATCCAGGAAAGATTCATTGTGCACTGCAATCAGATTTCCCTGGTAATCTATTTCGATCAGGTTATTCGAAAGAGAGCAATTCCCAGTGAGAAAATCAGCCAGGGTGGTTGGGTCAAGGACAAAATTTGTCCCGGTTGCTTTACTGATTTTGAACGCAAACGGAAAGCCCACCTTTTCAAAGTCAAAAGCAATGCCACCGATACTATTCAAAAGCTTACGGCACAAGGCCGGTACGGACAATACGTCAATTTCCGCGCTTCGCTTGCAGATCTTAATTGACATTTCTTTGTTGCTCAGCGCAAGGATACGTTCGCGTTCAGTCATGGGTTGCTTTTTGCGGCAATTGTGAAAATAGAAACTCAAAGAAGAGTACCAGAATTATTTCGGCAACCCTTCTCTCTTCGCCTTCATGAATCATGATGTGGCCCTTCTCAACATACTCTTTTGTGAAAGCAATGAGTTTAGCAGTGAGGTCAGTATTTTCGCCTAGATCGATGCCTGTACGGAAATTAGCCTGATTTTTTCCTTCTAAAAATGTAGGATCCTGATACACCAAGTCAACGATTTTATCCAACCCTTTCCACTCACTTTTGAATTCTTCCGATGAATAATTAATTGCTAAACGGCAAATGCAAGTGATCCACCAGTGCTTTTCATTTTCCCGATCAAAACGAATCAGGTTTTGCACGGTCTCCTCTCCTTTTGGGGTGATTGAATAGGTGTCAAAAATCCTTTTTTCGTTGATGAAATTATAGTCCACGATTTTCGCATAGCCTAATGTTACCAGGTGGTCTATAGTATTCTGAATATCGGGATTAAATGGTCCACGCACGTTGTATTGAAAGCGCAGAAAATTGATCAGCACTTCCTTGATTGGTCCCAACACCACGGACAGGTAGATAAGCTTTTGTAGCGCTACCTTGCTGACTACTTCGCAACGGTACTTGCTGGCCGCTGACAACGCATACAAGACTTCACCGGCTTGTCTATAC
>CAZNCO010000269.1:0-6380 GCA_964571345.1 uncultured Ohtaekwangia sp. | reverse complement strand
ATCATGGGCAAGAGATGCGGCTGCTACAATCGCACCAAAGTCAAAAAGAGAGAATTCTTTTTCCAGATTACCATGCCGTTGCAAAATAATTTCACCAGCCTTTTTCCCAAGCGAGCGACCCACACTGCTCACCTCGAGACTGTGCGTTAAGCGTGTATGAACGAAGTCATGCTCGGGCAATGGATGCACCTGTGTTTTATCCTGAAGCTTGCGAAACGGATGCGAAAAAATAATGCGATCATAATCTTGTTCAAAAGCACTGCGCGAGGGACCTGTTGAATCAGGCTTTTGGTCTAGCCTGTTCGAAGAAAGTAATTGGTGCCAGTTCATCATGGCGCGAAGTTAAGACTGGAATTGGTCTTACCAACATTTCGTGCCACCAAAGCAATTGGATCTTGCCGGAAAAGATTCTTCAATATAAAATAAAGATCACCTTGCTGTTTTTGAAATTCGTCCGGTCGCTCAAAAAAGTTCTCTACGGCTACCGCAAAAAACTCTTCCATATTTTCAAAAGCATACTTACGGAAAAAATGATTTTCGTTCAGATTAAGGTTTGTCATTTCATGAACAGCATACGCTTCAAATTTCTTTACCCACACAGGATCAAGAACATCGTAGATATGCCCCATGAGTTTATGCTCCAGCCAGAGTGCGTGCGCAAATTCATGCAATAGCAAATTGATACCGTCATCCAGGATTTTCATTCCTTCGGCAATGCCGCGCCAGCTGAAAACAATCAGTTTCATTCCTGGATTCACTTCACCCTTATGCCTGCGGTGCGTGATGCGCGATTGGTAATAGTCTGAGTACACGATGATCTTTTCAAAATACGTAAGGCTTTCAGGTGGAAGAAAAAGTACCAGCTGGGAAGCCGCACTGCAAATGATTGCTTTCATCGCCCGTGTCAGTTTCATATGATCGCGCGAAATAAATTCAAAATATTCATAATGATCACGCACCAGCCTTAGAAATTTCATTTTCAGCTTCCACGGCAATTTGGTGTAGTACGGATACTTGTGATTTAAGAAGCGATGAAAGATAGGACCATAATAGAAACGAAAGCGAATCTCCTGGTAACCAGAACGAAATAGATTGAAAATCACCCGAAGGAAGAACATCAGGGTCTCCTTGTTTTAGAAAAATTCAAAACTACAAATCCTTTCGGGATATCACCTGCTTTAATCAATTCATTGATCTGTGCCAGATGCTTAAGATGTTCCGCAATTTCGTTTTTTCCTTGCAGAATAATTATTGTCAATCCGGCTGCAATCACCTTCTTTTCATTTTGCTGATATGGCATATTTGTATCAGCAGACAAGAGAAACTTAAATCCTTTTGAAACCATCTCTTTCAGGAGTTCTCCATTTTTCAGGCTACTCCATTTCATCTCGAAAACCGTAAAGGAATTTGGAATATGATTCTTAAGTCGATGATCTAAATTTTCATCCAGCAAAACCTTCATACCTACTAGGCTTTTGCTTTCGCCTTTTTGACTGAAGGCATGGCCATATGACTGAGGATGCTAATAATTTGATCTTTAGATACTGACGGGTACGCGTCTTCAAAATCTTCTAATTTATTTTCCGAAAGAAATTGTAGAAACAAAGAAAATGGAACACGAGTCTTGTATATCAACAACTCACCCGAAACCCGGTCGCGATTTGTCCATACAAGTTTCTCCTTCAAAAGAATTTTAAGCAAATCTTTCTTAATAGTAGTTGTGGAAGAAATCGGCTGTCTGTTTTTCATACCTAAAGATACAAAAAACTCACCGCTATATCTTCCTCAGCAGATTGGCGATTGAAACCGAATCCTGAATTCTTCCTTTCAAACTTGAAATGGCTACGCGTTCTTGCTTCATCGAATCGCGATCACGCAAGGTAACGGAGTTGTCTTGCAACGTCTGATGATCTACGGTAATGCAATACGGGGTACCGATCGCATCCATTCTTCTGTATCTGCGGCCGATGGTGTCTTTGTCTTCGTAATAACATTTGAAATCAAGGCGCAACTCATTTAAGATGGCCCCGGCTTTTTCCGGCAATCCGTCTTTCTTTACCAACGGAAGGATGGCAGCTTTATATGGCGCCAAAGCATGAGGAATAGAAAGCACCACGCGCTCGCTGCCCTCTTCACCACCTTCCACTTTTTCTGTTTTATACGAATTCGAAAGCACAGCCAGGAAGCAACGATCCAAGCCGATGGAAGTCTCAATCACATACGGAACGTAGCTGCTGTTGGCCTCTGAATCGAAGTACTGCAATTTTTTGCCTGAATACTTCTCGTGGCTCTTCAAATCAAAATCGGTGCGACTGTGAATTCCTTCCAGCTCTTTGAAACCCATTGGGAACTTGAACTGGATATCGCATGCTGCATTGGCATAGTGCGCAAGGTTCAGGTGATCGTGGAAGCGATAGTTATCCTGCCCGAGCCCTAATGCCAGGTGCAGTTGAGCCTTCTTTCTTTCCAGAAATTGTACCAGAACATTTCGTCACCGGGCTTCACAAAAAACTGCATTTCCATCTGCTCAAATTCGCGCATGCGGAAAATAAACTGGCGCGCTACAATCTCATTGCGGAAAGCTTTTCCAATCTGCGCAATACCAAAAGGAATTTTCATCCTGCCGGTTTTCTGCACATTCAAAAAGTTCACAAAGATTCCCTGCGCAGTTTCAGGGCGCAAATAGATTTTGTTGGCATCTTCCGCAATAGATCCCATCTCCGTAGAGAACATCAGGTTGAACTGACGCACCTCCGTCCAATGTTTTGTACCTGAAATCGGATCGTTGATTTCGAGGTCTTCAATCAATTGCCGCATGGCCACCATGTCGTTGTTGGACATAGCATCCTTTAATCGCGTGTTGGCTTCGTCAATTTTCTTTTTGTATTCCACTACGCGCGGGTTTGTAGACACAAACATATCGTAGTCGAAGTTTTCAAAGCGCTTGGCTGCCTTCTCCGCTTCTTTCTGAATCTTCTCTTCAATCTTAGCAATGGCATCCTCCACCAGCACATCCGCACGGTAGCGCTTCTTCGAATCTTTATTGTCGATCATCGGGTCGTTGAAAGCATCCACATGGCCGCTGGCTTTCCAGGTAGTGGGGTGCATGAAGATAGCCGCATCGATGCCCACAATATTTTCGTGCAGCAGCGTCATGAACTTCCACCAATATTCTTTGATGTTGTTTTTTAGCTCCGCCCCATTCTGCCCGTAGTCATATACTGCACTGAGGCCGTCATAAATTTCACTGGAAGGAAAAATGAACCCATACTCCTTGGCGTGGGAAATCACATTCTTCAATAGGTTGTCTTCATTTGCCATAAGGGTGCAAAAATAATGGGATACGGCATACTGGAGGCTGGATTTGAGTAGAAAGATGAAATATTTTTTGAGTGCCGTTGTATGCTGAATACTGGATTCCTGCGGCCAGATAAGATTGTTATTTGTTATTTACAAGGTGCGTCCCGCTCATGCTCGCCTCACTACCGTTTGGTGCCAGGGTGTTCGCTAGACACTTAGCGACATCGTACAAGCCCAGGCCAGAGTTTGCCCCGTTGCTTCAGCGGGAGGGGTTAATGCCATCCTTTGGCCGAGGGTTGAACTTTTATTTATTATATTTATTTATTGCACAATTCAAACCATGATAGAAATTCAAACATACTAACCCGGATGTCTTCATTTAGGTGTCATATAATTTTCTTGTGCATAATCACTAGTTTAATAAAGATACAAGCACAAACAAAATTGGGCTTTGCTCAAAACAAATCAAATCAGAATAAAGTAAAGCTCGTTGGATGGAAATCGATTGATTGCGATGGAACATATGATCCGTATCGTTTAATAGACAGGATCACTGATTTTGAAGTAAGAGATGGTATAACTTTTATAACCGTCAATTTCAAAAATAACTGCTGTCCTGAATTTAATCCTTCAATCTCCTTGAAAGGGGATAAGTTATTACTGTTACCATATGATGAAAGCTACGATGGAGGTAATTGTGAATGTGATTGTTGTTTTTCGATTCAATTCAATATTGAAGGTCTGCCTGAGAAAGGATATGGCATTTATTTCAAGGGAAAAAAGATTGAGCGTTCGAGTGATCACTATAAAGTATTTGAAACCTCTCAGGAACAATATCAAGGAGCTACTATTAATAGGCTTAATAAATACGGCTTTAAAGAAGGCACTTGGATCACTTTTTATGATAGCCAAAATGTAAAGGAAATCATTAAATATCCGGATCAAGAACTTTATCATGAATCGAGACCGATCTGGAGGAAACGATTTTATCCCTCTGGAAGACTTTCGGGATTTAGCAGAAATGACACCACGGAATCATGGTTTGAAGATGGTCAATTGCGTTCAAAGATTATTGATCATAAAATGGGTGACACTACCTATCGCTTAGTGTTTTTTAAATATGACAATCGTCAGGTAGCAAACAGGACATTCGAGAAGTCTTATCCGGTAGTCTTTCGGAGTAAATTTGATCCCGACTATGAGGCAACGGGTTCGATTGTAGAAACGGTGTATGAAGAATTGTTTTTTGAAAGTGGTAAAAGAAAATATCTCTATGGTAAGGATACGAGCTATTCTTGGTACGAGTGGGGAATGGTTAAATCAAAAAAATTTAAAGACGGAGAAATAAAGTTTGACGATGTTGGAAATGTAACTGAGAAAGAATTTCATTGGAAGGGACCAGGGAAAAAGGACTGGGGCGACTTTAGCCACTCTCTTTATGTATACTACAATTCAAATGGCAAAATTGCTTCAATTAAGTATAACCGGTATGAAGGAAACGAAAAAAAGGTGTGGGAAAGTCATTACTATTGGGTTTGGGATGCTCAAATGAAACTAATCACATCACCAGCGGAATGGCACGAAGCGTTACCTTGGAAAGAATTTCCAGCAATCAAAATACCTTAATCCATCTCAGGCTATGACAAGTCTACCGACCTTCCGATCGATGTATAAAAAAAAGCCTCTTCGTAACTGATAACGTATCCTTCCAAAAGGTGATTTTTGATGCTTGCCATACATATCTTGTTTCAGTCAATATTAATCTCGTAATAATGCATCAGGTGCTTTGATCCTGTCTTGCTGGATGCTTCCGCCTTACTACACCTTCCACTGTTGCTGCACTCTCATGGTGCAGAACAGGCCAACGTAAAGCACGGAGGAAGCATGCACCTTGGGAGGTGGAAGCCCGCTTCTGTAACCAGAACTGACAGCCCTACGTCTAATTGCCAAACATTCACCCATGTCATTCAAAATCATTTTTGCCATTGCGCTTCTCTCATTTGGTTCATTGCAGGCACAAAATACCTCACCCAAATATGGTGACAATCCGAAAGCGGGCGGCTACTACAATCACGAGGGCGTAAAAGTTTATTACGAAATCTATGGCGAAGGCAAACCATTGGTATTGCTTCATGGCAATGGCGGCTCTATCGGCAGTCGCGCTAATTTGATTCCTGACTTCGCTTCCCATTATAAAGTGATCGCTTTGGATGCGCGTTGTCATGGCAAGAGCGACTGCCCAAAAGGATATCTCACCTATGAGCAGATAGCCTCCGATGTAAATGCGGTATTGAACCATTTGAAGATAGACTCCGCCTACATTTGGGGTCAAAGCGATGGCGGCATACTAGGTTTGCTCATGGCCATCCACTATCCGAAGAAAGTAAAAAAACTTTTAGCAACAGGCGCCAACTTACGACCTGACTCCACGGCCATCGATCCGGCCTTGTTTCATTTGTTAGACAAAATGAGGCCGATGGTGAAAAACGATAGCGCGAGAAGCAAGCAATTCAAGCTGGTGACCGAACAGCCGCACATCAAAACTTCTGACCTGAGAAAAATTAAAGCCGATGTGATGATCATGGGAGGCGACCGTGACGCTATTCGCAACGAGCACTTCCTGGAGATGTATAAAAACATCCCGGGTTCGTTGCTCTGCATTTTACCCGGAACCACTCACTTTCCGTACCAGGATCGCCCCAAGTGGTTTTTGGAAATTATGTATGATTTTTTTGATACGGCACCGCGCAGAACCACCACGGCTGAGTTATTAATGAAGCAGTTTTAAGGAGCGTTAATCTAATTAATTCAAAGGCACTCTTTGTAAACGAGCGCCATCAATGAGGTGTCGCCTGACGTGATCATATTCGCATCAACTCCAATAGTAGAGCACTTGTCCTTTTTTATCCAGTATCTTTTTGCCGCGGATATGCCCGATGGCCATGCCTTTGGTGTCGTATAAAAAACCATTCACAAAGTATCCGATATGCTCACCCGATTCACTGAAGAGATTCTTGCCCTCATTTGAGTATGCCTTGTAAACACCATTTTGATCAAAATACTTTGTCATGCTCTTATAC
>CAZNCO010000268.1:0-6383 GCA_964571345.1 uncultured Ohtaekwangia sp. | reverse complement strand
GTGTTACATCACGTGCGTTGTTCAGATATATCAAATGAATTGTATCCTCATGCATTGTCCAGGTTCCTGCTTCAAACGACATAAGCAATCCACTTGAAGTCCTTTCGAATTTTTTATTTACCCGAAGCGTGAGAAAAGAACCAGAGAGAGGTGAGTCAACATAAGCATCTAACACAGGTAACGACTTTCTCCAAACCTTAGTAGTCCTTTTTAGTTGTCTGGCATCTTTAGGAATTGTGCATGAAAATAGCATCAGAAAAGCCCAAATAAATAGTACAAGGAACTTTTGAGTATTCATTAGATTTCCTTGGTTAATTTTCGTTTCTCAAGCGATACTTAAACGTCATGATGATTAGAATCAATTTGGTCTATCTTTCGTAATATCAATCGATATTTCGAAAGCACTAAATTTTCCTAAGTAGTCTTTGTCTTCTTCAGAAAGCGCATCTGTTCCGAGTGCAGTGTCCTCCCATACATTTCCTTTATCCCTCTTTAAAATAAATTCAATGGTCTTAATTTTTGGTCTTTTATTTAGGCCAAGTAGGGTAAGGTCCATAAAGTTTCCGGATTGGATATTACCCTTTGCAATTTTTCCCAGAAGAAAAAAATGCCTATTAGGCAATTGAAAAGTGCTGCAAAGTTTGAACTTTGCTACAACTAAATCATGCCAATTGTGCCTGCAATGTCTACACTGCCGCGCAAAAGGTGTCCTTGCAAGTTTTTTACATTTCGGGCACCTATTGAAAAAGACTCCACCTGGGCCATGAGTTAGGATTCGTGTTGCAGCATTCAGCTCAAAGTTATCATAACCATCTTTCAGCAAATCGAGTACTTTTTGGTTAGATGTTATCCATCCCTTTTCGCGATAAACTCTTGTTAGTTGAGTATTGTCGGAAGACGAATTTTGTAACTTGTAAATAGAGTTGGTATGCTTGATGGCCATTCTTTCATCATCCGTCAAAAAGCGAGAGAAATAACTTAAGATATATCGAGCTGTTTCATGGTCCATGATAGAAAGATATGAAAATTCTTGTTAGGCAATTTTCGGCAAGGGACGGAAGCGGCACCCCACAGCAGCGCTGGGCTTGCGCGTAGTGCGAGGAGTATAGCGGACGGCCCGGTGGCGCTTCGCCATGCCGCCAACTATACAAAGAAACGTCTCCGATACAAACTCGTAATTCGTACCTTGTGTTTTCAATGCTTATCGTATGAAACTTGTTTACTTACTTATTATCATTATCGCGTTTGAGGCTTGCTCTGTTGAACAGAAGATGGAATCTGTTACGGAGGCATTGCCTGCCCGGCCTGCATTTCACTTTACCCCTGAGAAAAACTGGATCAATGATCCCAATGGATTAGTTTTTCTGGACGGTGAATATCATCTGTTTTATCAGTATAATCCGTATGGCAACACGTGGGGCCACATGAGCTGGGGCCATGCTGTTAGCAGCGACTTGCTACACTGGCAACACTTGCCCGTAGCACTGGAAGAATATCTCGACCCGATCACCAAAGACAGTACCATGATTTTCTCAGGCACTGCTGTGATAGATGAGAATAACACCAGCGGCTTGGGCAAGAATGCGATGGTGGCCATTTACACTTCGAATGTGCACAAGAACAACGAGGGGCTGATGCAACACCAAAGCCTTGCCTATAGCAACGACAAGGGAAGAACCTGGAAACGCTATGATAAAAACCCGATCGTCAACATCAACCGAAAAGATTTTCGCGACCCTAAAGTTTTCTGGTATGCGCCCGAACAAAAATGGGTAATGGTATTGGTAGTGCCTGATCTTTTCAAAGTGCAGTTGTATGAATCAAAAAATTTAACCGAATGGAAACTCGCCAGCGAGTTTGGCAATGCGGGCGATACCTTGCGCATATGGGAATGTCCTGACTTGTTTGAACTGCCTGTTGAAAACGGTAAAACAAAGTGGATTCTCTCCTTGTCAGGAAGTCACCCGAGCGGGAAAGATTTTGTAGGTATGCAATATTTTGTGGGATCGTTTGACGGCAAGAAATTTACCGCTGATGACGTGAACCCCTTGTATGTGAATTATGGAAAAGACTTTTATGCAGGCATAGTTTACAATCATCTTCCGGCAGAACAAAAGCGCACGGTAATGATTGGCTGGGCCAAAAACTGGACTTATGCTAATCAAATTCCAGCCACCGAATGGCGTGGCGCCATGACAATACCCCGTGAACTATCGCTCACAAAAACAGAACACGGTTATAAACTAATTCAACAGCCCGTGCATGAGTTGGCCGCATTGCGGGGAGAAGAAATCACCACACTGAAAGAGTTAGATAAAAAATTTGAATTGGAGGTGGAGATGATACGAGGAGGTATTGCCGGTGTGCAGATCGGCACAGACTCGACCAACTATGTAGAAGTTGGTTATGACTTTGATAATAAACAGATTTTCGTTGACCGCAGGCACGCAGGAGAAGTTAAGTTCCATCCTGATTTTGACACGGTTGATTCCGCCCCGTTTGCCGCGAAAGACAAAGTGAAATTAAAATTATACCTCGACAGCTATGTGCTGGAAATTTTTTCGGAAGACGGCAGTGTAAGCCTTACTGATATTGCCTTTTTGAAAGGTAAAGTAAACGTGACGTCATTTACGGATAAAGGCGAAGTAAAAGTAAAGGGGTGGAAATTATTAAACTAACGATGACTTCACAATTTTCATGACAAGCAAGCTTCTAAGTTGGTTTTTAAATTTAACACGGTTGGGCGTATCGCCCGATTACGAAGATGATGTAAGCAGGCGCATCGTATTTTCAAATGTGGTCTTTGTCTCCCTGCCTGTGGTCTATTTCGTTTTCATGGTCATTGACTATCCATCGTACATCATCCCGATTAGTGCTATGGCCTTTGATCAGTTTGTTGTTCCATTAGTAATAGCTGGATGCGGCTTTAGCTTGTGGCTGAATTCTAAAAACAAAACTGTTTTAAGCCGAACGCAATTTCTTCTCTTGTGGCCATTATTGATGCACATTGTGCCGATCAAGCTTCAGCAAACACCTCTCGACTACTACCTCGCGTTCCCGTTTGGTATTGTTTTTCATGGCATGATTGTCCAGCTCGTGTTCTCGTATAAAAAAGAAACAAAGCTCTTTGCTCTTTTCATGTCGCTCAATCTGATCACGCTTATTTTGTCTCCATCAATTCTCACGTATTTTGACGTAGATCAGGATATTCCAAAAGCGATGATCGACTATAAATATTATTTTCTTGATGAACTTTTATATTGGCTGCTGTTCAACCTTGTTACCTTCTACATTTTATACATCATCGAGTCGTACATCAAAAAAACCAACGAATCTCGCGCACTGATTGAGGAGCAAAAGGAAGAATTAAATGCACTGAATCAAAACCTGGAGATGCTCGTTTCACAGCGTACCGCTCAATTGGAAGAGCGAAATGAAAAACTTCGTCAGCATGCGTTCTACAACGCCCATCTGTTACGCGGTCCGTTCAGCACTATAAAAGGCCTGATACAACTTCAGGAAATTACCGAGAGTGGAACATCCGATGATCAACTCATCAGGAGCAAATTAAATGAGCGACTCGAAGAACTAGATACCCGCATCAGAGAAATCCAGCGGCTAGTTGAAACAGAATAATTTGGGCGGCCGGGCGGGCTATCCACTGCAAGTCCTCACGCCACCGCACACACCTCCGCCTTGTTGCGAGCTTTCCGTTTCTATCCCTGCCGCAAGAGCACTCACAACCAGTCAAATGTATCGTCACATATTTTCGCTTGCCAAAAGCTTCGCTTTGTCATAACTTGTTTTCATCCTTTCATTTATGCAACAAACTAATACATCGCGAAGACAGTTTTTACAAACATCTGCTGCACTCGTAGCGGCTTCTTTTATTGAACCCGCATTCACCTTCGGGAGCAAGCCACCGTTGCTTGCATTCTCAACTCTCGGTTGCCCCGATTGGACTTTCCGCCAGATTGTAGACTTCGCGGCTGAGCATCACTTTCGTGGAATTGAAGTACGCGGAATTCTAAAACAACTTGATCTGCCCAAATGCCCTGAGTTCACCAAGCAAAATATCGCCTCTACCCTGCGCATGATGTCAGACAAAGATTTGAAGTTTGTTGACCTGGGTGCAGGTGCAAACCTTCATTTTCCCGAATCGCCCGAACGAAGAAAAAACATGGATGAGGCTAAACGCTTTATTGATCTGGCGCACGAACTCAAATGTCCCAATGTGCGTGTGTTCCCAAACAATTTCTTAAAAGAGAGAAGCAAAGAAGAGACGATGGACTTAATCGCAAAAGGTCTGCTCGAATTGGGCAACTACGCTAAAGGAAGTGATGTGAACGTACTCTTGGAAACACATGGTGACCTGATTGTGATCGATGACGTGGAAAAAGTAATGAAGGCTGCCGAACACAAAAACGTAGGTCTTGTTTGGGACGTAACCAATATGTGGATCAAGACGAAAGAATCGCCTGAGCTGGCACATCAGAAATTAAAAAAATACATTCGCCACACGCACATTAAAAATGCAAAACTGGTAGATGGCAACATTGTGTATACGCGATTGGCAGAGGGTGAAGTCCCGATCTTCGAAGCGATCGATTTACTTTCGAACAGTGGATATAAAGGCTATTATAGTTTTGAGTGGGAGAAACTCTGGCATCCGGAGCTGGAAGCCCCGGAGCTCGCAATTGCAAACTACGCAAAAGTAATGACCGAACATTTTAATTAACCCTCTCGCAACTTGGAAAACCAACCTACCATAGCTTATATAACAAAGGTTCGGGAAAGGTGGCTCTATCCTTAAGGGATGTGTCGTTCATCCTTCGTTCAGGGTTCGTCTTTCCTAAATGATGCGTAAATGGAAAGTAAAGGGTTTGGATAACGGAGAGCAGGCTTGAAAAAAAATGTTCACGCTCCTATGCAGTCTAAATATAAAGCATGCAACGTTTTGCAAAGATTTAAATAGAAAATTAATGAAACTTGATTCACTCAACCTAAATACAAAAGCAAAAAAACAAAACACCTACGATGCCATCATCGTTGGCTCGGGCATCAGCGGAGGCTGGGCAGCTAAGGAACTTTGTGAAAAGGGATTGAAAGTACTGATGCTGGAGCGTGGCTCAAACGTTATCCACCCAAACTATGAAACCTCCACCAAAGACCCGTGGGATTTTCCCTATCGCTTTCACCTGACGGAGGAAGATAAACAAAAGCACTACGTGCAAAGCCGCCATTGGTCATTCAAAGAAGACAACAAACACTATTACATCAACGACCAGGAAAATCCATACGAAGAAACAAAACGCTTCGATTGGATTAGAGGCAATACTGTTGGCGGCCGCTCATTGCTATGGTCGCGTGCATGCTATCGCTGGAGCGATCTCGACTTTGAAGCGAATGCAAAAGATGGTCACGGAATCGATTGGCCAATTCGTTATAAAGACATTGCTCCGTGGTATGATTATGTAGAGTCATTCATTGGCGTGAGTGGCAGTCATGAAGGAATTCCCCAATTACCGGATGGAAATTTTCTTCCTCCGTTTGAAATGAATTGCGTAGAGAAAGTCTTCAAGGAAAAAATCGAAAGCAAGTTTATCGATAAAAAGGTAATCATTGGAAGAACAGCCAACCTCACAAAGGCTGTGAAAGGAAGAGGGCAATGTCAGTCGCGCGATTTGTGTCACCGTGGATGCCCATATGGAGCATACTTCAGTACCAATGCAAGTACATTACCGGCAGCGTTCGCCACCGGCAATCTTACCTTGCGACCCAACTCTTTAGTGAACAAAGTAATCTACGATGAGCAAAAACAAAAAGCGACCGGAGTAGAGATCATCGACATAGAAACCAACGAGGTAATTGAATTTTATTCGCGAATTATTTTTCTGAATGCTGCCACCGTTGCCACTGCATTTATTTTATTGAACTCAACGTCATCACGTTTTCCAAACGGACTTGGTAATGGAAGTGATCAGGTGGGCCGCAACCTGATGGATCATCACAAAGGCGCTACTGCTTCCGCACGAGTTGAAGGCTTTGAAGACTCTTATTATTACGGACGCAGGCCGACTGGAATCTACATCCCAAGATTCAGCAATCTAAACAAGAAGGATTCTGATTTTATCCGCGGGTATCACTTTGGTGGAGGTGCGTGGCGAAGTCGTGCACATAGTCATGAGGTAGGCGAATCACTCAAACAATCGATGACACATCCCGGCAGTTGGCAAATAAGCCTTTATGCTTTTGGCGAGTGTCTTCCGTATGCCGACAATCGCATCACATTAAACAAAGACAAAAAAGATAAATGGGGCCGGCCACTCATCAATGTGGATTGTGAATTCAAAGAGAACGAGCGTACCATGAATAAGAAAAGT
>CAZNCO010000267.1:0-6390 GCA_964571345.1 uncultured Ohtaekwangia sp. | reverse complement strand
CAGGCGATGTTGAAATATCTTCTTTGATTTTTTGAGTGGTATCGCATTCACCGAGCAATAGATCTGCTGCGGCAGTGTGCGCTGTGGTGCAGAAGGTGCACTTGTTTCCGAAGGAGACGATCGTAGCAATCAACTCTCTTTCGGCAGCTGTTAATGTGGAAGGACCGCGTAGTAAAAATTGCGTGAGCTCACGGATTGGCTCCGCAGTGTCTCGTCTGTATTCTAGCAGGCCGGTGATTCCCGGCAGGTGATCTTCTAAAGTAATGTAAGGCATCGTGATCGGACGTTTTGTTTTAAAAGGAAAGAAGCAGAGCCTGTCTTGAACCCTAATACAAGAGCGGGCATCTGCTTCTTTTTTTCAAATCAATTTTTTAGTACTCAGGAAGGTTAGTCAAGCGCCCAAACCCTAATATGGGCGCAGACATACTTCATGCGTTTCTCTAACTTTTAATGATTATGATCTGATATTTAAAAAAAGAAATACGATGCTTTTGAAAAGATTGTCAAAAGCTAAACAATGAATTACAACAGGTGAGTCCTACCGCACGATAAGACAGAATTGATTGATTAGTTCAATTGGTTTTGCTGTTGCAATTCAGCAGTTGCCGTTAGGCGGGGGAGTAGGAACTGGAAGGTCCTGATTGGTAATTTTGCTTCCGATGGAAGTAAAAGGTTTTGTAATGGCGATAACTTCAGGCGAAGTCAATGAAATCTCTTCTACAACAGGATTGTAATCCTTGAGCAAACCCGTTAATGTCTTTGTGTTTTGATTTGACGATGGCGTCTGATCCGTAGATTGCTTAACAAAGTCATTGGCAACTTCAACTGCCTTTTTTCCCTCATCATTTTTTAAGCAAACCACATATACGGTATCATTTTCATATTTCTGTTCTACCAGTTTATAGAACTCACCCTCGTGCTCAAAATCACCCGATACCCTTTCAAAGCTGTTTTGCACCGGGTAAGGGAGCGTTAAAGGAATTTTGAAAGTAATGGTTTGTGCCTTGTCGTAGTTGTTGTCTTCTATTTGCTGATCTGCTTTTTTGTTAGCATGGTGCAGCATTCCCGCATAAATTCCATAATATCCTATTACGTTGAACAGGAATATCCAGATGAGCAATATGGAGATGACTTTTTTCAAGACAACACATAGTTAAAGGATTGATTTCAAATTTCAAAACAAAATGAAATCAAAAGGGCTTTAAGCTTACAAAAAATGCTGAAATAAAGACGCCTTGGCAATTTAAAGTAAATGCTTCTCCAGGAATTGACGGGCCGTTAAAACGGGTATTTTGGAGAAATGAAAGTCTTTAACGTCTTCCGTGATCAGCCATTTGCACCCGGCCTTCAGTGCAGCATAATATTCGAGGCCGTCTTCAAAATCTCCTACCTTGTTATCCTCTGAAGCTTTAACAACAACTGATTTGTCTGCTTCCGCAATATTTATTTTTTTAGACAGTACACTGATTTTGTTTTTTGCGAGAACACGCCCGTTTTTCTTTTCAGCAAAATAAAAAGCAATAGCGAGACAGACAGGTGAAGTATATAATTCAAATTTTGAGTTCTCTGTTAGGCTCAGCACCCGTGCGGCATAGGTGAAGTGTGGATACTCTTTATTCAAGACCGACACCAATATGTTGGCATCCAGAAATACTTTCATTTTCACATGTTAATATTATTTCGTTAGGGTCACGTACAATCGCTAAACAAATCATCAGTTTTGTTTAAACTGTTAGTCGCGATTTCTGGATTTCATGAATTCATCTTTCAGCGCCTTGCGGCCACGCTTTTTGGTTTTGTATTCAGCTTCACCTTCCGATACCATCGTTACCCAATCGGCAACGGGTAGATCTTCGAGGCTTTTGTAATGCCCACTCACAATTTTACTGTAAAGGAACTCGGTAAGCCTGGAAAGGCTGATGTTTTGATCATCAGCAAACTTCTTTGCCTTGTTGATGATCTCTTCATTAAAGCTTAAGGTGATCTTGGAATCCATAATGCTATTTTATACGACAAAATTATAAATTTTATACGTATAGAAGCAAGTCTTGTTTGCCTGGCAGAACGGGAAGCTGCAGAATAGGATGTTACCCCGAAAAAAAACAGGCTACAAGTGTGACCTTGTAGCCTGCTGAAGTTTGTGGCTTTGAGCCAGGATTATTTCGGCAACTTATCCAATACATCCATTACTTCCTTCACGTGCTTGCGGCTGGTTTCTAACGCTGCTTTTTCTTCAGCATTAAGATCAAGCTCAATTACGCGCTCAATACCATTCTTGCCTAATACTACTGGAACTCCCAGGTAGCAATCTTTGATTCCATACTCGCCATCCAGTTGCATACAAACAGGCAACACTCTGCGTTGATCTTTTACAATGGCTTCCACCATTTGAGCAGCAGCCGAGCCCGGTGCATACCATGCGGAAGTTCCCATCAGTTTCACCAGTTCTCCACCACCCACTTTCGTGCGTTCGATGATGGCGCTCAGTTTGTCAGGAGCAATCATTTCCGTTACCGGAATACCTGCTACCGTTGTATATCTTGGCAGCGGCACCATGGTGTCACCATGACCACCCAACAACATTGCCTGAATATCTTTTGGTGATACATTCAACGCTTCCGCGAGAAACGCGCGATAACGTGCTGTGTCCAGGATACCGGCCATACCCATCACACGGGTGCGTGGGAATTTTGAAATCAAGTGTGCCTGGTAGGTCATTACATCCAATGGGTTGCTCACCACAATGATGATGGCATTGGGAGAATGTTTCACTACATTTTCAGTTACCGTTTTCACGATGCCTGCGTTGGTGCTGATCAAGTCATCGCGCGTCATGCCGGGCTTGCGTGGAAGACCTGAGGTGATCACCACTACATCTGAGTTTGCACTCTTTGTGTAGTCGTTGGTAGAGCCGATCGTACGTGAATCGTACAAATTGATTGGTGCTTTTTGCCAGATGTCAAGGCTTTTGCCTTCAGCTAATCCTTCTTTAATGTCAACTAATACAATTTCATTAGCGACTTCACGATAAGCAAGAACATCAGCGCACGTAGCGCCCACATTGCCTGCACCTACAACGGTAATTTTCATAGTGTTTAAAATTTTTCAGTTTAACTTTAAATGGAATGGACAAGCTAATTGATTAACCCTGACTAACTTTCATGTGGCCATTTCATAGAACAAATGTTAGTTATTTCATGGTTAAAAACGGGCACGAAGTTATTTGCTTCGGGGGCAAATGACAAACTGAAATCCAACTAAATTTTCAAACGGTTGTGCCTGAAAATCTGTGAACTTAGTGACATCAATCACTTTGTTTTTTGATGCAGGCCAATATCTTTGCGGGCTCTAAAAAATAACGATTATGCTGGTAGTTAAATTTGGTGGTACTTCTGTAGGCAAGCCCGAGCGCATGAAGAAGATTGCAAACCTGGTAATGGGTATGCCTGGTAAGAAGATAGTTGTGCTATCTGCCTTGAGCGGCACTACCAACTCGCTGGTTCGCATGGGCGACCACCTGCTAGCTGGGCAAACGGTAAGCGCGCAGAATGAAATCGCTGAACTGGAGAAACATTATCAGCAATTTATAAGTGAGCTGTTTGAGTCGGCTGCCTACCAGGCAATCGGGCAGGAGATCGTGAGCCGTTATTTCAGTTTGTTCAGATTGTTGGCTGCTGGAAAGTTTGATGACCGCAGCTATCGCGAGTTACTCGCACAAGGCGAATTGATCTCAACAGAATTATTCTACCACCATTGCCAGGAGAGAAAAATCAATGCACGCTTGTTGCCAGCGTTGCACTTTATGTCTATCGACCAAAACTCAGAGCCGGAGCTCGAAAAGATTTCCGAGCGGTTGAGACCCATTCTCGGAGCTATGGGCGGTGCAGACATGCTGATCACACAAGGTTACATCTGCCGCAATCACCGAAACGAGATCGATAACTTGAAGCGCGGAGGCAGCGACTACACCGCATCATTGATTGGTGCAGCCATTCACGCAGAAGAAGTGCAAATCTGGACCGACATTGATGGCATGCATAACAATGATCCGCGCATTGTGAAGAAGACGGTGCCGATTGCTGAACTCACTTTTGATGAGGCATCGGAGCTGGCTTACTTCGGAGCGAAAATATTACATCCTTCTACGATTGTGCCTGCACAGAAAATGAATGTGCCGGTTCGCCTCAAGAACACCATGGATGAAAAAGCCCCCGGCACGATCATCAGCGACAAAGGAACACGCGGTGAGTTCAAAGCGGTAGCTGCGAAGGACGGTATCACGGCTATTAAGATTAAGTCGTCACGCATGTTGCTGGCGTATGGATTCCTGCGCCAGGTATTTGAGGTGTTTGAAAAATACAAAACACCTATCGACATGATCTCCACTTCTGAGGTGGCCGTGTCTGTTACGATTGATGACAGTAAATATCTTGCTGAGATTGAGCGTGATCTGAAAACATTCGGCTCTATTGAGACAGATAAAAATCAATCCATCATCTGTATTGTTGGAAACATGCTTGCCGAAAAAGAAGGCGTACTCAGTGAAGTGTTTCAGTCGCTGAAGAGTGTGCCCATCCGCATGGTGAGCTTTGGTGGAAGCCACAACAACATCTCTCTTTTGGTAGACACTTCTCAGAAAGACAAGGCTCTCAATCTTCTGAACGAAGGCTTGTTCAAGCTGTAAAGATTAGGAAAGACTAATCCACTTTAGATTTCGTTTTTTCAAAAAAAACGCCTTCTACATTACCTCTGTGTCAATTTTTACAAATTGCTATTTGGTCGATTCGTTTTTAGCCTATCTTTACTTTCTATCTAAACCTAAATAATTGTCTATGGAAGTCTCCGTGATACTTGTGTTTGTGTTGGGGTACCTTGCGATTGCCCTGGAGCACCCAATTAATATAAATAAAACCGCCAGCGCCTTGCTTACAGGTGTTCTCTGCTGGACCATATATGCCCTTACATCTGAAGATCATGTAGCTGAATCACTCTCGCATCATCTGGGCTCGATTTCTGAAATCCTTTTTTTCCTGTTGGGTGCGATGACCATCGTTGAGCTGGTAGACGCCTACCAGGGATTTAGAATTATCACGGATAGAATTCAGACCAAGAATCCGAAAGTATTGCTGTGGTTGATCTGCTGGGTAACATTCTTCTTGTCGTCCATTCTGGATAACCTCACCACTTCTATTGTGATGATTTCTTTGATCCGAAAGCTGATTCCGGATAAAGACATGCGCATGTTCTTTGCAGGGATGATTGTGATTGCTGCCAATGCCGGTGGAGCCTGGACTCCTATTGGTGATGTAACTACTACGATGCTTTGGATTGGAGGACAGATATCTACACTTAATATCATGAAAGTTCTTTTCGTGCCAAGTGTACTCTGCATGCTCGTGCCCCTGCTGTACCTAAGCTTCACGCTGAAAGGCACCTTGGGAGAACATCAGAATACAGCGCACATGCATACCCATCACAATGGACCTGTGAAAGGACAAGGATTAATGCTGGCCCTTGGCGTTGGTGCCCTGGTGTTTGTGCCGGTGTTCAAAACTATTACGCACCTGCCTCCTTATATCGGAATGCTTTTAGGACTTGGTGTAATCTGGGTAGTGTCTGAATTGATCAACCCGCATGCAGATGAAGCAACGAAGAAGTCCTATTCTGCAGCCGGAGCCCTTACAAGGATCGACTCTGCCAGCGTGCTCTTTTTCCTCGGTATTTTATTAGCCGTAGGCGCACTTGAATCAATGAACATTCTGCATCGCTTTGCGGAGTTCTTGAACTCCTCTTTAGGAGATAACAGGATCATCATCACCCTTATCGGTTTGCTTTCGGCCATTGTAGACAACGTACCTCTTGTTGCTGCCAGCATGGGTATGTATAGCCTCGATACCTATCCGCAAGATCATTTGATCTGGGAATATCTTGCCTACTGTGCCGGTACGGGGGGAAGTATTTTGATCATCGGCTCAGCTGCCGGTGTGGCTGTCATGGGGATGGAGAAAATCGACTTCCTCTGGTACACCAAAAGGATCAGCTTAATCGCTATGCTCGGCTACTTTGGTGGTGCAGCCGCATACCTCGCCATTGAACACATCTTGGGAGCGTTCTAATTTGTGTCAGCGCGCTATATGGCGAGACTATACGATTGTGGGAGATACCTCACGAATTAGTGAGAAAGTCAACATCTATTTCTTTACAAAAATAAATTCTCCGCCTTCGTCACCGGTTTGGCCGATTACTCCGTACTGTGGCACCTGATTGTTCGGGCTGTTGTTGATAACGGTTTTTCGAAGACCACTAAACAAGTCTTCAGCTGTGAGGTAAGGCTCGGCATTGTCTGAAAGGCGCTGAACAAGAAAATCCATGAACACACTTTTATCAGGA